>CAJWWA010000134.1 GCA_913048495.1 uncultured Halieaceae bacterium | reverse complement strand
CAGCTGTGCCGCCGATGACGCCGCCTCCACACTGCTCGTTTTCCAAGTAGCCAAACTCACTGATTGTCTCTAACTGGCCGTTGTAGTCGACCGCAGCGTTTTTAGTGTTTGTATTGGTCACCTGAGTTGTGCCAGCAACCTTGCGCTTCTTCTCAACGGAGATTTCGAGGGAAATGTTCATAGGGCTGTCAAGGTCCAGATTGCCAAATGCTGTGCCGTAATTAGTTTTCAATTGTCTTTGCATCTTCCTCTTTGCGTACGTGCCAATGTTGTCAAAGAACATGCTCTCGGGGCCAGTCACGGTTCCACCATTCGGACTCGCAAGGGTGTTCAATTCGTCCGCCTGCCCTGGAAAGCCTCCCAGATACGACCACCGAAGCTGTGCGGCAGCAAAATTCATTTCGGCAAACGGCTTGTCGGTGCTGCAGACAAACTGTTCGCGATCTGTCGATTCGCTCGTCGTACCCGTCGTCGTCCGGTCGTTGGTGTCGTAGATGAGAACCCGGTCGTCCTCCGCGGTGCCCTCGCCACGGAAGACAGCCTTTGGCGGGCAGGGGGGCGGCGACGATGGCGGCACCATGCCTGGCGGCCAAGGCGGCGGCGGTGCTGGCCTGGTTCGAGCGCTACGGCGCCGGGGAGGGCTGAGCCATGGCGACGGCGATGCAGGTCCGCGCGGTGCGCGTGGCCGAGCCCGGCGGCCCCGGGGCCATGGTGCTCGAGACCCTGGAGCTGCCGGCACCCGGGCCGGGCATGGCGCGGGTGGCCAACCGCGCCATCGGCCTCAACTACATCGACACCTACCACCGCAGCGGCCTGTACCCGCTGCCCTTGCCCACGGGGATCGGCCTGGAGGGGGCCGGCGTGGTCGAGGCGGTGGGCGAGGGCGTCGACCTGCCGGTAGGTACCCGGGTCGGCTACTGCGCCGCCGGCATCGGCGCCTACGCCGAGGCCATCAACCTGCCGGCGTCGCGGCTGGTAGCGCTGCCGGAGACCGTGGACTTCGAGACCGCGGCCGCGGTGCTGCTCAAGGGCTGCACGGTGGAATACCTGCTGCAGCGCACCTGGCCCCTGGCGGCCGGGGAGACCTGCCTCTTTCACGCGGCCGCCGGGGGCGTCGGCCAGCTCTTCGGGCAGTGGGCGGCGAGCCTCGGTGCGACGGTCATCGGCACCGTCGGTTCAGCGGAGAAGGCCGAACTGGCCCGGGCCTGCGGCTACCACCACGTGATCAACTACCGCGAGGAGAGCGTGGTCGAGCGGGTGCGGGAACTCACCGGCGGTGCCGGCCTGCCGGTGGTCTATGACGGCGTGGGCCGGGACACGTTCTTCGACTCCCTCGACTGCCTCCGGCCCCGCGGGCTGATGGTCAGCTTCGGCAACGCCTCGGGCTCGCCGCCGCCCCTGGACCTGCAGGAACTGGCCCAGCGCGGGTCCCTGTTCATCACCCGGCCCACGCTGCTCAGCTATGTCGCCGACGATGCCGAGCTGCAGGCCTCCGCGGCGGCCGTGCTCGACCGCGTCGCCGACGGGCGCCTGACCGTGACCGTGGAGCAGCGCTACGACCTGGCGGACGTGCGCCGGGCTCACGAGGACCTGGAGGGCCGGCGTACCACCGGTTCCAGCCTGCTGCTGCCGTGAAAATTTCCCGCCGCCCGGGAACCTTTCGCGAAGGGGGGGGGTCTGAGACGTTGGAAGGGCGCTGCGCTATGCGCCCGTCCCACATGGACGGACGACGTTCAGGTCATGTAAACCCCTCTGGAGCGAGACTCCTCTCTGGCCGGCCGCAAGGCCGGCTTTTTTTCAGCGTCCGCTTTCCTCCATCGCCTCGCGCAGGGTCTCGGCCGTCTGCGGGCCGACGAGGGTCGCCACCCGGCGGCCGTCCGGGTCGATGACCACGGTCGTGGGCAGGACCTGGGGACGGTCGATGCCGAGCTCCGGAGCAGGGTCCGCGGGCAGTTGGGCGAAGGCGATGTCGAGGGCGTCGATCTGTGCGGCGAGGGCGTCGCCGGTGACGCCGTCGTAATTTACGCCGAGGACCGTGATGCCCTCTTCGCCGTCGAGCTTGTTCAGCTCCGGCACTTCGTGGATGCACGGTTTGCACCACTCCGCCCAGTAGTTCACCAGCACCCAGTCGCCGAGGTGTTCGCCGATGGGATCGAGGGGCCCGCGCCGCTCGCCGCAGCCGGCGACAGCGAGGCCGGCGAAGAGAACGAGGCAGGCGAGGCGTGCAGAAACGGTCATTGGTCGAAGAGCTCCGCAAGGTTGATGGAGAGGGCCTCCCGGTTGGCGCTTTCCTGTGCCGCCAGCAGCGCCAGGGCGCGCTGCTCCCAGCCGACCACGGCGTGGCAGCCCTCGTACTCGGTCGCCAGCGCGTCGCCGCGGGTCCAGTGCAGCACCTGCCAGAGGGTGATGTCATGGAGGTCGCGGGACAACAGGTAGTGGCCGCGCTCGTTCTGGGAAATGACCCGCTCGGCCAGGAACGTGTCGCGCAGCCTGCCCCAGCTCTCGCTGTCGACGCCGCAGGTCCGGTCCGTGAGCAGGTCGATCTCGCGCAGGGCCTCGCCGCGGCGCTGCCGTTCCCAGAGCAGGTAGAGGGCTTCGAGGGCCTTGAGGGCCAGCGGCCGTGCCGCCTGCTCGGAGGTCTGGTAGGCCGAGAGGCTGTGCACGACGATGGCGGCAATCAGCACGATATTCCAGGAGATGAAGATCCAGAGCAGGAACAGCGGCACGGCGGCAAAGGCGCCGTAGATGAAGGTGATGCTCGATCCCGTCACCAGCGTCGTGAACACGGAGCGGGCGATGTTGAAGGCGATGGCGGCGAGCGCACCGCCGATCAGCGCGTGCTTGATCGGGACCCGGCAGTTGGGCACGGCGGCGTAGATGAGCGTGAAGCCGAGGACGCTGAGCAGGAACGGCGCGATGCGCAGGAACGCGGCGCCGGCGCCGATAATGTCGAGGTGCCCCAGGCGGCTCGCGAAGGACGCCAGGTAGGTGCTCGCGGCCAGCCCCAGGCCGATGGTCACGGGGGTCAGGCTGAGCACCGCCCAGTAGAGCAGGAAGCTGGACACGGGGCTGCGGTTTTCCGGGGTGCGCCAGATTCGATTGAAGCTGCGCTCGATGTTGCGCAGCATGAGGATCGCCGTGGCGACGAGGAAGGCGATCCCGAAGCCCGTGAGGTTCTTGGCCTGGCGTGAGAAATCCTCGAGGTACTGCTCCATGTCCGACGAGGTCTCGGGCATGAGGTGCTCGAAGAGCAGGTCCTGGATATTGGCTTCCACGCCCTGGAAGGCGGGTACCGCGGACGCCATGGTGTAGAGCACCGTGAGCAGCGGCACCATGGCGAACAGGCTCATGTAGGTGAGGGCTGCGGCCGTGTCCCGGCAGCGGTCGCTGTTGAAACGCTCGTAGAGATACTGCAGCCGGCGCAGCCAGGGCTCGAATTGGGCAGGGATTTCCGGCATGGCGCGCAGTATCTCACGAAATCGGGCAGCGTCGAGGATGCCGCCCGGTCCGGGAGAAGGGGCGCCCTTTGCTATACTGCTGCGCCCCGAACGACACGGAGTCCCGCATGGCCAGCGTCACCCTGTATCACAACCCCCGCTGCTCCAAGTCGCGCGCCGCGCTGGCTTTGCTCGAGGAGCGCGGCGCCGATGTCGAGGTGATCCGCTACCTGGATACGCCCCTCGACGAGGCCGGGCTGCGCGACCTGCTGCGGCGTCTCGGGCGGCCGGCGGCGGAGCTGGTGCGCCGCGGGGAGGCCGAGTACAAGGCCGCGGGGCTCGGCCCCGGTGCCGACGAGGACCAGCTCGTGGCGGCTATCGCCGCCCACCCGAAGCTCATGGAGCGGCCGGTCGCCGTGGTCGGCAAGCGGGCCGTGATCGGCCGGCCGCCGGAGAACGTGCTCGAGCTCCTGCCGTGAGCGAGGTCCCCTACATCCTCGTGCTGTATTACTCGGCCGGTGGTGCCACCGCCGCCATGGCCGCCCAGGTCGCCCGCGGCGTGGCGACGGTCCCCGGCATCGAGGCGCGGCTGCGCACCGTGCCGCGGGTTTCCGCCGAGACCGAGCAGGTGGCCGACGAGGTACCCGCCGAGGGGCCCGTGTACTGCAGCCAGGCAGACCTGCGCGGCTGTGCCGGGCTGGTACTCGGCAGCCCCACCCGTTTCGGCAACATGGCGGCGCCCTTGAAGTTCTTTCTCGACCAGACCGGGGACAGCTGGCTCAGCGGCGCCCTGGTGGACAAGCCCGCTGGGGTGTTCACCTCCACCTCGAGCCTGCACGGCGGCCAGGAGAGCACGCTGCTGTCCATGATGCTGCCGCTCCTGCACCACGGCATGGTGCTCGTGGGCCTGGACTACGGTGAGCCCGGCCTGACCCGCACGCGCGGTGGCGGCACGCCCTACGGCGCGAGCCATTTCGGCGGCGTCGACAACCAGCGCGCCCTGGATGACGACGAGGCGGGCCTCTGCCGCAGTCTCGGCGCGCGGGTCGCGCGCCTGGCGGCGGCGCTGGCAGGCGTTGGGGAGAAGCCGTGACGGCCGTGCCGCGGACCGGGTCAGCGGCCTTTCTCTGGGCGGCAAGCTGGGGCTTCTGGCTGGTGCTGCTCGCCCAGCAGGCCCTGGACGCTTTCGTGCGCGAGGCCCCCTGGATCATCTGGGTGGCCTACCTGCTGCCGCTGCTGATCTTCCTGCCCGGCATGCTGCGGGACCGGCTGCGAAGCTACGTCTGGCTGTGCTTCGTGGCCCTGCTCTATTTCGTCCGCCTGGTGGAGCGGCTCTTCGCCGAGCCCGGCGCGCTGCCACCGATCGTCGGCATGATCGCCGTGGTCGGCCTTTTCACCTGTGCCATGCTCTACGTGCGCCTGCGCGGTCCGCAACTGCGTCGTGCCGCCGCGCCCGACCCGGGAGACACCGATGGCTAGACCCTCGTTCCTGCGACGTTTCTTCGGCGGGCTGTGGCGCGCCATTACCGTACTGCGCCTGGCCCTCGCCAACCTGCTGTTCATCGCGGCGCTGGTGCTGCTCTACCTGGTACTGACCGGCGGCCCCTCGCGCGAGCTGCCGGAGCGGGCGGCGCTGCTGCTGGCCCCGGCCGGCCGGGTGGTGGACGAGCGCAGCCGGGTCGAGCCCCTGGCGCTCCTCGGTGACCCGTCGCCGGCGACGGCCGAGGTGCGCCTCCGCGACCTGATCGACGCGGTGGACCGGGCCGCGGACGATCCGGCGATCTCCGCGCTGGTCATCGACACCGACGAGCTGCTTTACCTCGGCCTCAGCCGGCTGCAGGAGCTGGCGCCGGCCCTCGAGCGCTTCCGCGCCACGGGCAAGCCGGTGGTGGCCCGGGGCGACTACTTCACCCAGGACCAGTACCTGCTGGCGGTGCAGGCCGACACGGTCATCCTGCACCCGCACGGCGCCCTCGCCCTCGAGGGCTTTGCGAGCTACCTTAATTACTTCCGCGACGCCCTCGACAAGCTCTCCGTGTCCATGCACGTGTTCCGCGCGGGGGAGCACAAGTCGATCGCCGAGCCCTTCACGCGCATGGACATGTCCGAGGACGAGAAAGCCATCACCCGTGCCTGGCTCGACGACCTGTGGGGCCAGTACACGACGCGCGTCGAGGCGCGCCGGGCGCTGCCGGCCGGGGCCATCAACGCGCACATCAACGGCTATCCGCAGCGGCTGGCAGCGGAAGGCGGCGACCCGGCGAAACTCGCCCTGGCAGACGGCCTGGTGGACCGGCTGCTGTCCCGGGAGGCGGCCAACGATTACCTGGTGGAGATCGTGGGCGCCGCGGATGACGACGGCCGCTTCGAGGCAGTGCCCTTCGAGCGCTACCTGGCGCGGCGCGGCCGCACCCAGGCCGCCGAGGCGACGAGCCGGGTCGCGGTGGTGACCGCGGCAGGGCCGCTGTTCAGCGGTGAGCGCGACCCGGGGGCCATCGGCGCCGAGACCCTCGTGCGCCAGCTGCGCCAGGTCGCCGACGAGCCCGACGTCGCGGCCATCGTCCTGCGCATCGACAGTCCCGGCGGCAGCGCCTTCGGCGCGGAGGTCGTGCGCGCGGGTATCGCGGAGATCGCACAGCGCAAGGCGCTGCCGGTGGTGGTGTCCATGGGGCGGGTTGCGGCGTCGGCCGGTTACTACATCGCCGCGCCGGCGGACGAGATCTGGGCCACCCCCGCGACGATCACCGGCAGTATCGGCGTGTTCCTCGCCTTCCCGACGGTCGAGGAGCTGTTCGAGCGCGCCGGCATCGCCACCGACGGCGTCGGCACCACGGAGCGGGCCGGCGCCCTGCGCCTCGACCGGCCGCTGCAGCCGGCGCTGGCCGAAACCCTGCAGCTGTCTGTCAACGACCGCTACCGCAAGTTCATCGACATCGTGGCTTCAGGCCGGGGCATGGCACCCGCGCAGGTCGAGGCTGTGGCCGAGGGGCGCGTTTGGAGCGCGCCGGCCGCGAAGGCGGTGGGGCTGGTGGATGAGCTGGGCAGCCTCGCGGATGCAGTGCGGGCGGCAGCCGGCCTTGCCGGCCTCGAAGAAGGGGCCTACCGCGTGGATTACGTTCAGCCGCCCCGGTCCCCGCGGCAGCTGCTACTGCAGTCGCTGGCGGATCGGCTGGGCATCGCGGCGACGCTGGAGCAGGCGCTGCCGGTGCCGCCGCAGTTTCGCGCACCGCTTGCGGAGGTCCGGCAGGCGCTCGAGGTCCTCGAGGACCCCGCGCACCTGTACATGCTCTGCCTCGCCTGCGCGCCCTGAGGGCGCGCGTCAACCCGCCGAAGGTGCCTACTCGAAGGTGGGCGCGGCCTCGGCAGCGGGCGCTGCCGGCTGCCGAACGTGCACTTCGCGCTGCGGGAAGGGAATGGTGATGCCCGCCTCGTCGAAGCGCAGCTTGACCGTTTCCGTGGTATCCCAGAGCACCGCCCAGTAGTCGGCGGCGTTGACCCAGGGGCGCACCAGGAAGTTCACGCTGGAATCGGCGAGCTCGCCCACGGTGATCACCGGTGCCGGGTCCGCCAGGACGCGGTCGTCGGCGGCGATGATTTCCTCGAGGATCTGCCGCGCCTTGCGCAGGTCGTCGTCATAGGCGATGCCGAACACCATGTCGACCCGGCGCGTCGGCCGCGCCGAAAAGTTGGTGATCACGCCGCCGATGATGCCGCCGTTGGGGACGATCACTTCCTTGTTGTCCGGCGTGGTCAGGATCGTGGTGAAGATACTGATCTTGTCCACGGTGCCCATGGCGCCGCCGGCGTCGATGAAGTCACCGCGGGTGAAGGGCCGGAAGATGATGATCAGCACGCCTGCAGCGAAGTTTGCCAGCGAGCCCTGCAGGGCGAGGCCCACGGCGAGGCCCGCGGCACCGAGCAGGGCGATGAGCGAGGTCGTGTCGATGCCGAGCTGGGACAGCGCGGCGATGACCACGAAAAGGAGCAGCAGCCAGCGCAGGATCGAGGTCATGAAGCTGACCAGGGTCTCGTCGACCTTCTGCCGCTCCAGGACCTTCTCGACACCGCGGACCACCAGCGCGACCACGCCCCGCCCGAGGTAGAAGATGACCAGGGCCAGGGCGATGCGGATGCCCCACGGGATAGCGTAATCGTTGACCAGCGCGTTCAGGTCGAGGCTGCTGAAATCCATGGTTCAAATGCTCCGGTTGCGAGGGGGAAGGCAAGATAATAGTCTCCGCTGCCGGACCTGTACACGCCACCGCGAGCCCGCAACCGCCATGCACGACACACCGCTACGCTCAGTTCTGTTCATGCCCGCCAGCAACCGGCGCGCCATGGACAAGGCCCGCGACCTGCCCGCCGATGCGGTGATCTTCGACCTCGAGGACGCGGTGGCGCCGGCGGCGAAGGCCGAAGCCCGCGCGCAGGCCTGCGCACAGCTGGCCGCGGGCGGCTACGGCGATCGCCCGGTGGTCGTGCGCTGCAACGGTCTCGACACGCCCTGGGGTGCGGCGGACCTCGAGGCTCTCGCCGCGGCTCCCGTGTCGCAGCTCTGCCTGCCCAAGGTGGAAACGGTGGATGCGGTGGATGCGGTCCTCGCCCGCCTGGCGGCCTGCGGGCGCGAGGATCTCCCCCTGTGGACCATGCTGGAAACGCCCCGGGGCATTGCCAACGCCGCGAGCATCGCCGCTCACCCGGCGGTCGCGGTGCTCGTGCTGGGCACGACGGACCTCGCCACGGCGCTGCGCGTCCCCGGCGGGCGCGCCCGGGAAGGGCTCGCCTTCGCGCTGTCGCAGGCGGTACTCGCGGCGCGCTGTGCCGGCATTCCCGTGCTCGACGGGGTCAGCCTCGTCCTCGACGATGAGACGCTCCTCGCCGAGGAGTGCGAGCACGGCCGGGCCCTCGGGTTTGACGGCAAGACGCTCATCCACCCGGCGCAGGTGGCGACCGCCAATCGCGTCTTCGGCCCGGCCCCGGCGGCCCTCGAGCACGCGCGCCGGCTGCTCGCCGCCTGGGAGTCCGCCGAGGCGGAGGGGAAGGGGCTGGCGGTGCTGGACGGCAAGTTGATCGAGACCATGCACGTCGACGAGGCGCGGCGCCTGCTGCGTCTCGGCGAACGCCTGGGCGCCGGAGCCGGTGCGGCTGCCGGGGGCTGACGGCCGGCGGCGGAGCTCAGGCCCCGGCCGCGGTCACCGCCGCGGCAATCTCTCCGGCCAGGGCTGAGAGCAGCTCACTGAGCGCCGCGGCCTGGGTGGCGGCCCGCTCGTCGGCCAGTGTTTCCCGGCCCTCGAAGGTGCCGCGCGCGAGGGCCGCCTCTTGCCCGCTGCCGTGCAGCGTCCAGTCCACGACCGCGACCGCCACCCCGGCTTCGGCCTCGAAGCGGTGAACGACGAGGCTGACCCGGTAATCGGTGGCCGGCCCCGGCCCCGGGAACTCGCGCACCGCCGCGGAATCGAGGCGCGCCGCCAGGTCAGCGACCAGGACCCGCTGGATGCCGTGGTCCAGGGGTTCGGCCCAGCGCCGGTCCCGCCGGTAGCGGATGCGGTGCGGGTCGAGGCGCTCGGCCAGGTCAGCGTGCAGGAGGGGGGCGGGCAGGG
>CAJWWA010000133.1 GCA_913048495.1 uncultured Halieaceae bacterium | reverse complement strand
AAAGTGGCCGACCTGCTCGGCTACGCCGACCCCAGCAATTTCACCCGCGCCTTCCGGCGCTGGACCGGCCGCTCCCCGGCCGAGGTACGCGCCAGTGGCTAGCCCGCTGGCGATTCACGCCGGCCGCGAGGCGGCAGCGACCCTGGCGCGCCACGGCTGGGACCCGGCGCTCTTCAGCCTGCTGCTCGGCGCCTCCGGCGGCCCCAAGTGGTTCATCCTCGCCGCCCTGGACCGCTACCTCTTCGGCGACTACCTGCAGCGCTCGACGCGCCCGCTCGCCGTGCTCGGTTCCTCCGTCGGTGCCTGGCGCCATGCCTGCCTGGCCCAGGACGACCCGGTGGCCGCCATCGACCGCTTCGCCGAGTCCTACCTCGGCCAGGTCTACTCGGCGCGCCCGGACGCGGCCGAGGTCAGCCGCGCAAGCCTGGCGACCCTGGACCAGCTGCTCGGCGACGGCGGCGCCGCAGCCATCGCCCGCCACCCGCGCATCACCACCCATATCGTCACCGCCCGGGGCCGCGGCCCCTGCGGCGCGGCGGGCGGGCCGCTCCTCGCCCTCGGTCTCGCGGCGGCGGCGGGCGCCAATGCGCTGGCCCGGCCGGCCCTGGCCGCCGCGTTCCAGCGCGTTCTGTTCTCCAGCGGCTTTTCCAGTCAGGATTCCGGCCATGGCGACGCAGGGGCACCGGCGCTGCCGGGCTTCGCCACCCGGGGCGCGCCGCTCACCGCCGATAACGCCCGGGCCGTGCTTCACGCCAGCGGTTCCATCCCCTTCCTGCTCACGGGGGAGCGGGATATCCCGGGGGCACCGCCGGGCCACTACTGGGACGGCGGCATCATCGACTACCACTTCGATCCGCGGCCGCTGGGCACGGGCGGGCTCATTCTCTATCCCCACTTCCGCAGCGACCTGACCCCGGGCTGGTTCGACAAGTTCCTGCCCTGGCGCCGCCTGGCGCCGGCGCTGGTGGAGCGGCTCGTGCTGGTCGCCCCGCATCCGGACTTCGTGGCAAGCCTCCCGCTCGGCAAGATCCCGGACCGCGGTGATTTCACGAAGCTGGAAACGGAAGAGCGGCTGGCCAACTGGCGCTGCTGCCTGGCCCGGGGTGAGGAACTGGCAGAGGCCTTCGCGGCCCAGGTCGCGGGGCCGGACCCGCTGGCGGGGGTCAGCGTCAGCTGACGTGCTCGTCGAGGTAGCGCTCGATCTCGGCCCGGAGCGGCCCCTGGAAAGCCGAGGCCAGGAGGCCGAGCCGTACCGTCACCTCGACCGCGTCATCGTCGAGGGTCAGCCGTCCCTCGACGCCGGCACCGCGGATAGCGACCAC
This sequence comes from uncultured Halieaceae bacterium, assembly GCA_913048495.1. Lineage (GTDB taxonomy): Bacteria > Pseudomonadota > Gammaproteobacteria > Pseudomonadales > Halieaceae > Pseudohaliea. The sequence continues at coordinate 7,776 of CAJWWA010000133.1, read as the reverse complement.
GTCGTCGCCCTCCCAGCGCGCACGGACGCCATGGGCCGCTTCCAGCTCCGCTGCCAGGGCCGACGCGGTTTCCCGCAGCTCGGACCGGGGCTGTGTTGTCGCCTTGCGCACGCGGAAGCTGGGCATGAACCTCTCCGACACTTTCTCCGGACAAAGAGGCGCAGTATATGCCACCGGCTGTCGCAACGCCCGGGCGCGCGGCGACAGTGCAATCATCGCCCTCAGAAACGGTACTCGACATCCGCCCCCCAGGTGATACCCCGCGAGAGGAAGCCGATGTCGCCGAAGGGGAGACCCGAGAAGGCCGACGCGTTGTAGTCCTGCCAGAACAGTTCATCGCTGAGGTTCTTGCCCCACAGCGTGACTCCGAAGCGCTCACCGTCGAGACCGAGGCGGGCGTTCACCAGGCCGAAGTCATCCATGGGGTTCAGGTTGTCCGGGTGCCAGTATTTCTCGCCCCGGTGTTCGTAGTCCACGCGCAGGGCGAGGTCGAAACCGCCCACCAGCGGACGGCGGTACTCAACCCCCGCATTCAGCGTGTACTCCTGGTTCTTGGGTGTCCTGTTGCCCTCGTCCTGCGGGCGCCGGCTGGAGCGGATGATCTCCGTGTCCGTGTAGCCGAAGGAACCGAACAGCAGCAGCTCCTCCGTGACCGCCGCCTGCACATCGAACTCGATGCCGGCCATCTCGACTTCGTCGATGTTGTCGATCACCTGCGCACCCGAGGCGATGTCGACGAAGAAGAACTGGAAGTTCTCGCTCTCGGCATAGAACAGCGCGCCGTTCAGGCGCAGACGCTGATCCCAGAAGGTGGACTTGAAGCCCAGCTCGAAGTTGTCGAGCGTCTCTTCCCTGAACTCCCGGCTGTTGTCCGTGCCCGGCCCGTTGAAGCCCCCGGAACGGAAGCCGCGGCTGTAGCCGCCGTAGACCAGCACGTCGTCGCTGAAGCGGTAGGTGAGGGTCGCCTTGGGCTGGAGATCGTCGTAGGTCTGCTTCTTGTCGGTGGCGACCGGCGACAGCCCGGTGTGATCGCGCTCGTCCTCGTCGTAGCGCAGGCCCAGGGTGAGTTCCAGCACATCGCTGAGGTCGATCTCGACCTGCCCGAAGGCTGCCCAGGCCGTGTTGTCGTTGGTCTCCTGGATGACGTTGAGGGTCAGGAAACCGTCGGGGCTGAAGACAGGCACGGTGCCCGGAATGTCGGCGTAGACGTTGGTGGTCAGATCGCGCTTCGTTTCCAGGTAGTAGAGGCCACCGACCCAGCGAACGGAGGCATCGTCGCGGGAGGTGAAGCGCAGTTCGTGGCTAAGCAGGTCGACGTCCAGCGCCTGGGCCTGCCCGAGGCCGATACCGAGCACGGAGCTCAGGCTGGTCTCGATGCCATCGGTGAAGTCGAGGTCCGCGAAGTAGCCCTCCTCGACCTCCGTATGGCCGAGAATGTAGTCCACGCGACCGAAGCCCACTTCCCAGCCCAGCTTGAGCGTCGCCTCGTTGAACTCCTTCTTCGTGGTATCGCCGAGGACGTTGGTGTAGGGCTCGGTGAAATTGTCCCGCGCCGGGTTGGCGCCGGCGCCCGCCGGATTGACCACGAAGGTGTCGTAGCAGCAGCCGCCATCGGCATCCGACCAGGCGTAGCGGAAGTCCACGTCCAGCGCGTCGGTGGGCCGCCAGAGGAGCCTGGCGCGCAGATCACGGGTCGTGTAGAAATCCACCTTTTCGTCGAGGAAGGTGTTGTCGATGACACCGTCGAAATCCTTGTAGGCACCGGTCACCCGGAACAACAGCGTGTCATCGATGATCGGGCCGCTCAGGGCACCGCTCAGCTTCTGCAGCCCGCCGTTGCCGGCGCCGGCCCTGAGAAAGCCCTCGAGCTCGTTCGTGGGCTGGCGCGTGACGATGTTGATCGCACCGCCAATGGCGTTGCGGCCATAGAGGGCGCCCTGCGGCCCTTTCAGCACCTCGATACGCTCGATGTCCACGAGCTCCTGCTTGAACTGCTTCTGGTTGTTCTGCGGCACCCCGTCGACCACGATGGCGACCGGCGAGTCCGCGTTGTTGATCTGGGCCACACCACGCACCTGCACGAAGGTGTTCCCCAGGGTGAAGGAGTCATCCATCGTGATGTTTGGCGTCAGGTTGATGAAGTCCTGGGTGCTCTCGATACCGGCGCGCGCGATATCGTCGGCGGTGAAAGCCGTCACCGATACCGGTACGTCCTGCAGACTTTCCTGCCGGTACTGGGCGGTAACGACCACTTCCTCGAGCTTGGCCTGGGCGAGGACGGCCGGGCTGGCCAGCGCCGCGGCGGTCATCGTGACGATCGGTCTGATTCTCATGCCTGTTCTCCTGTAGCCAGGTTTTCCAGCGGTATGAACGGTTCTTCGATGCCGAAGGCGCCAGGTCCGAAGACAGCGAGCGCGGCATCGGTACGCATGACCGGCGCGGCACTGGTGCCTATGACCTTGACCCGCTGGCCGTAGTGAAGGTTCTCCGTGGTGATGGCCGCACCGGTCTCGCGGTCCACGATGCTGATCAGGTCCGGGACGATGGCGACGGTGCGCCCGTCGCGCCGGGCGACGAGGTTCTCGTTCTGGAACTCGACCTGCATGCGGCTGCCGCTGCCATCGAGGGCCTCGAGGTCGCAGAACCCGAGCGTGTAGCCGCGCGCGGTTTCCCGGCGAAGGTCCGTGATCTTGCCGTCGAAGAGCGGGTAGCAGTGGCGGTAGTACCGGGTGGTTCGCAGGAAACGCATCATGGCATCGACCGGGTCGCCATCCCGGCGGCCTTCCCGGAGGGCCCGGCCGATACCCAGCGCGATGCGCAGCGTGTCCGCCACGCCGTAGTCCTTGACCTGGCGGCCGGTCAGCGGATAGCAGGAGATCATGACCGACAGGCCCATGACAATCGCCGCGGCGCGCACGAGTTCCTCGGCCCGTTTGCAGCTGCCGGTTTCCACCACGACGCTTTCCAGGTGCTCGTCGACGATGACCGCGGGCGTGGCCGGCACGCCGTACACGTTATAGGTGACCATCTGGATCTCGGGGAAGGCCCGGCCCATGCCGTCGCAGTTCACCAGCGGCAGACCGAGGCGCGCCGCCGCCACGATGGGGATGGTGGAATTGATGCCGCCGACCTCGATCGGCGCGATGGCGTCCGGGCGGCGGCCGACGACCTCGGCCAGCCGGTTGATGGAGAGGTCGATGTCATCGCCCGAGGCCGCCTTCTCGACAAGCACCGTCGGCGCACCCAGCATGGCCGAGGTGAACACGGTGGCATCGTCGGCAAGGTCCTCCGGCTCGATGAGCGCCGGCATGCCGTACTCGAGCACCGCGTTGCGGGCGAGCAGCTGCCCGAGGTAAGGATCGCCGCCGCCCCCGGTGCCGAGGAAAGCCGCGCCTGCGGCGAGATCGTCGATATCCTCGACGCTCAGCTGTCGCGACCGGTCCCTGTCAATTCCGCTCATTGCTCGAGATCTCCCGCCGCCTTCACGCGCACCCGTACCGCATTCCCCGGCATGTAATTGAGGGGCAGCTCCTCGAGGTCCACGACGCGCACCGTCGTCGCGGCAGCGCCGGCGGCCACCGCGTTGGCGCAGGCCTCTGCCTTCGCCTCCTCGAGCGCCTGCTCCCGGCTCACGTTGTCGTAGGCATAGACTTTGTCGATCTCGCCGCCGACCTGTGCGATGGAGGCGCCGATGGCATTGGCCACCCCGGCATGTTCGGGGACGACTACCTCCGATGCGCCGGGGATGGCGCGGTTGACGAGAACGGCCCCGCCGCCGACGAGGATCAGCGGCATGGCAGCGGCCGACGTCTTCATGCGGTCCACGGCCTCGGTGATCAACGCGTGGATGCGCGCCACGGCGCGCTCGACCACCGCAGGAGGCAGCGCAGCGACCCGGCTGGCATCGCCGATGGCGGCATAGCCGGCGGCCACGGCGATATCGGTAGCCGTCAGCACGTCGCCGCCGAAAACACGGGCCCTGCTGCGCAGCTGGTAGCCGACGGAGCGAGGGCCGACCCGCGCCCCGTCCTCACTGACCTCGCTGCCGCCGCCGAGACCCACGGCGAGGATATCCGGCATGCGGAAGTTGGTTCGCACGCCGCCGATATCCACGGAGACGGTGGACTCCCGGGGGAAACTGCCCGACAGCACACCGACATCCGCGGTCGTGCCGCCGATGTCGACCACGATGGCGTCCTCGAGACCCGACAGGTAGGCCGCTCCGCGCATGCTGTTGGTCGGCCCGGAGGCAAAGGTCAGCACGGGATACTGCGCGACGAACTCGGCGGTCATCAGCGTGCCGTCATTCTGGCTGATGTAGAACGGCGCCGTGATCGCCAGCTGATCGAGGGCGCTGCGGAAAGAGCCGACCACGTCCTGCGCGAGCTGCGCCAGGCTGGCGTTCATGATCGCGGCATTCTCGCGCTCCAGCAGGCCGATGCGGCCGATGCGCGAGGACAGGCTGATGGCGAGGTCGGGGACCTCGGAGCGCAGCAGCGCCGCCGCCCGCTCCTCCATGTCGTCCTTGACCGGGGAAAAGATGCAGCTGATCGCCGCGGAGCGGATGCCCTTGCGCTTGAGCTCCCGCGCAGCGGCAAGGACGCCGGCCTCATCCAGCGGCGAGATCTCCCGGCCGTCGAACTGGTAGCCCCCCTCGAGCAGGTAGTGATGCCTGCCGACGGCGGCCGCGAGATCCTGGGGCCAGTCGATCATCGGCGGCAGACCGCGGCTCGCCGGAAGCCCGAGGCGCAGCACCCCCACCTCCAGGAGGTGCCTGCGTTCCACGAAGGCGTTGGTGAAGTGCGTTGTCCCCACCATCACGCCGCTGAGCGACGCCGGGGCGACCCCGGCCTGCTGCAGCACGTCGCTGATGGCGGCGACGATGCCGTCACTGACGTTGGCCGTTGTCTCCGCCTTGTGGCTGGCGAGGACCCGGCTGCCGTCCATCAGGACCGCATCCGTGTTGGTGCCACCCACATCCACACCGATCCTCATCTGCGTCGTTCTCGCTGCGCCTGACAGGCAACAAGTTAGCGCTGGCTATCTGCCGCCGACAGGCCGGGAATCGGTAGTCAGTAGTCTAATCTTAGTAGTAGCACCTAGGAAACGGCGGTTTAAATTTTACTACCTATTTCAGTAGTTTCACGGGAAATCAACCACTTACCCGGCTCGTCCTCAAGCCACCCCCGCTCCCTTGCGCGGGAGACCGCCTGGGTCCGGTTCTGCACACCGAGACGCCCGTACAGCTTCTTGAGGTGGTAGCGCACGCCGTGGGCAGACAGACCGAGGTGCCGGGCAATGAGCTTGTCGGGTTCGCCCCTGGCGAGCGCCGCCAGCACTTCCTGCTCCCGGCGGCTGAGTGTCGGACGGCCCTGCGCACCACGATGCCCATTCTCCGGATCCGACAGCAGGCGCTGCAGGATCGCCTGTCCGGCCCCTGTGCCGGGGTCGCCCGGCAGGGTCGAGGCGAGCGATTTCAGGCGACGCCTCTCTCGCAGGAACGGCCGCAGGTACCGGCTGCCAGCGGCGAGCGCCAGCGCCTGCCGCAAGTATTCCTGCGCCTGCGCCTCATGCCCGGCCTCATGCGCTAGGCAGGCGCGCTGCACCAGGCAGTGCAGCTGCATGCGCGTGATATCCCGCTCGCCGGCGAAACGCTCACCCCAGGCGAGAGCCGTCCGCGCGCCGCGGAGATCGCCGTCGGCTCTCGCCGTTTCGCTGGCCGCGAGCACCAGCATTTCAGCCTCCCGCCAGGTCAACCCATCCAGTTCCTCCGCCCGGGGCAGGGCCGCGGCGCCCAGCCGATTGGCCGCTGCCCTTGCCTCTTCCTCCCTGCCCGCCCGGAAGAGACAGAGAATGTATGTGGCGCCGAGGAAGCGCTCGAGCCTGGACAGCCCCTGGCGCGAGGCGTGCTCGCTGGCTTCGCGGAAAAACTGTTCGGCGCGGGCGGTACCGCCCTCGGTGAAAAGAAACTCGAGGGACGTCTGGTACGCCGCCATGTACAGGTCGAACCAGGCCTCCGGCTGGTTGATGTGCCGGATCACGTTGCGCAGGTGGCGACGGGCGTTGGCGTCATCACCGAGCTCCCAGTAGGCCTCGCCGAGGGCGATGTTGCAGATCCGGCGAACACCCCGGTCGCCGGGGAACACGGCCCGGACGATGCGCAGGGCCCGCTGGTGTTCCTCCAGCGCCGCGCCGACCCGCCCCCTGCCGAGCTCGGTCATCCCCAGGTGCATGTGAATGAACAGCTCTCCGTAAGGCGAGTCGCCGCGGCGGAAGATGTCGATGGCCGCCAGGCCATGCTCGAAGGCGAGGGAAAAGCGCCCGGTCTGCGTGTGCCAGAGGCAGCGGAGGGTGCGGATGTACCCCATGAGGGCCGGCTCTCCCGTCGCGAAACGCAGCACGCGCTCCCAGGCGGGCCCGTCGAGGGCCGTCGGCTTCGGTGCACACCCGTATTCGGTCAACAGGAGTTCGATAAAACAGCCGTCCACGAGCAGGGCCAGCGCATCGCCGGCCTCATGGTCGCGGCGGAAATGATCCGAGGCGCGGGACGCAGCCTCGAAGGCCACGCGGGCCTTTTCCATCTGTCCGTGCTTCGCGTGGGCCAGGCTGCGCGCCAGCTGCACCCTCGGGAAGGCGTTGAGCGGGTAGGGCTCGAGCAGCGCCAGGATCCGGTTGATGCGGTCCATGCCCTCGTGCAGCCAGAGCCGGGCGCCGCCGAGCTCCTCGAAGATCCGTGCGCCGTGCTCCGGGTCACCGGCTGCAATCGCGTGGCGGATACCCTCGACGGGGCGGTCGCGCAGGACCATCCAGAGCGCCGCCCGGTGGTTGAGGGCGGCGTGGCGCGCCGGGGACTCCCGGCTGAGGACATCCCGCAGCTGGTCCCGCAGCAGCCCGTGAAGACGATAGCCCTCTTCGGCATCCCTGCATGTCCACAGGCCGTCCAGCAGCGTGCGCAGTTCCTCCCACAGGGCGGAAGGCGCCGGCTCCTCGCGGAGAAACGCGGCCGCCTCCGGGTCGGCCCGCTCGAGCAAGGCGATATCGCGAAGCAGGCAGCGGGCCTCATGGCTCAGGCCGGCGAGGACCTGCTCCTCCAGGTAGGCGGCCCTGCCGGCGTCCCCCGCCTGCAGCAGGCGCAGGGCCACGGGCCAGCCCTCGGCACCCTCGAGGAGCGACTCCAGTTCGCGCCGAGGCAGGCGTTCTGCCAGCCAGTCGCGGAGCTCACGCCGGGAGAACTGCAGGGCCGGTGCGTCGAGCAGCAGGAGCGTGCCGTCGATCAGATAGCGCGACAGCGGCAGCGGCGGCGGCCGCCGGCAGGCGAGACAGATTTCCAGCGTGGCCGGTCGAAGGCGGAGCAGCGGCTCGATGATCTGCTGAAACAGGGGCTCGGGAAGTTCGTCCACGGCATCGAGACAGAGCGTACAGCACGCACCGCTGCGCTCGACCGCCAGCAGCAGCCGCGCAACGCCTCGTGCCGGCTCCGCGCCTCCCATGTCATCGGCCGGCGCGTCGGTGCCGGCCGGAAGGACGCCGCCCCGATGCAGGGCAAAGGTGAAATAGGCGAGCAGATCCTGCGGGCTGTCGTGACGATCGAGTGTCAGCCAGGCTGTCGCCCGGCCGGCGGCGCGCCGGCGCTCGCTCCACTGCCGCAGCAGCTCGGTCTTGCCGAAACCGGCGGGCGCCTGCAGCAGGCAAAGCGGCGCCTGCGCCCGTTCCAGCCGCGCCAGGAGCGTCTCGCGCGGGCACCGGTGGGCAATCGGGGCCGACGGCGCCAGCCGC
>CAJWWA010000132.1 GCA_913048495.1 uncultured Halieaceae bacterium | reverse complement strand
GGGGCCTGTGCACGATGTCCTCCACAGCCTCGAGCAGGCCGGCGGTCTCCCGGCAGACACGGCGGGCGATGCCCCTGGCGAGGGTGGCGTCCATCACGCGGCACCCCGGCCGAGCCGGAAGCTCGTGCTGAAGCCGCGCTCGTGGAAGCGCTCGATGCTCAGCCCCAAGTCCATGCCCAGCATTCCGGAACAGCGCTGCCAGTCGTAATCCCCTGGAGCATCCAGCGGGACGGTCATCAGCTCGGCGCCCGATAGGGCGAGCCGGTCGTCGGTGAGCGTCAGCACCCGCCGCCGCCACACTTTCTGCCAGCGCCGTCCCTGGTGGTCGGTGCTGAACTCGGATTGGTACACAAAACTGCCGGGCTGAGGCTTCATGCTCGATTATCCGTGCTGCTGCGGGGTGTTCCCGGGATCGCCTCGACGCCATCGGCATCCACCACCACGGTGGTGCCCCTGTCGGCGGGGACGCGGGCGAGGAAGTCGTTGCGCGCGATCTTGTATCGGCGCCAGAGGCTGCGGGGCATCTTCCGAGGTTGGGCCGGGTCCCATTCGCACTGCAGGCCGCGGGCCTCGGTCCAGGTGAATTGCACGCGCAGGCCGCCGGCCAACTTGATGGTCGGGGAGCGTGTCATTGGGGCCTCCGGGGGGTGCGGTGGCGCGGTGGCAGTGCGGTGGCAGTGCGGTAGCACTCTGCCCAGACTGCCTGCGCAGCCAGCCCCAGCTGCGGCTGCGGCGGCAGCAGGGGGGTATGGGGGGGTACCGCCGCACGCATTTTCGAGGGTGATTTTCATGCCGCGTCGCCCTCGATTTGCCCGGGATCTGCGGTAGCACTCGCGACCACCAGGCGATTTTTCTTGTGCCGGTATTCGTCTACGTAGGGTTCCGGGGCGATGACGCCCTCGCGCTGCAGGGCCATGATCAGCCGCGCCGCCCGCTCCTCTCCCTGTCGGCCGCCTTGCAGCGAGGGGGGGTATTCAGCGAACAGGGACAGGACCTTCATGGCGCACCCGTTGCCCCGTTGCAGCCTGGTCGGGATGTTCGTGCCTTGCTCTTCGGCGGCCCGGAACGCGGCGAGGATCCCCTCGCGCTCCCGTGTCTCGATCATGCCGTCGCCCGGCTGCGGCCCGTGGGCCCTGGGCACCGGTATGCCGTTGGGTGAGCGTGTCAGGAGGAGAGGCTCTCTCCGCCGGCCGAAGTTGGCCTTTTCGTGCAGTAGCTCGAGGCCGGTCTCTTCATCCTCCACCAGGGCGAGGCGGGACCGAGCCGAGTTGTGCCAGGCCGTGCTGCCTGAGTAGCTGTTGCCTTGAGCACCGCCCCGCGCCGCGGCCTTGTCGATGTGCGCGAGCAGCGCCACCGCCGCATCATTGGCCCGGGCGATCTGCGTCAGGGCCCGGATGAAGGCCCGCACTGCCCGCCGGGTGTTCTCGTTGGCGTCATAGGCGTCGCTGGCGTTGTCCACCACCACCAGGTCATGGCCTGCCGCGTGCTCCTGCAGGGCCGCATAGGCCGCGGTGAGGCGAGGCGGGGCGTTGTACCCGTCACCCTCGCGGATCAGGGCGGTATAGCCTTCCGTGCCGTCCAGGAGCGTGAGGCGGGCGAGGACGGTCTCCGGGTCGAGGCGGCAGTCCTCGATGACGTGGCGTAGCCGCCACTGCATGATGGCGGGTTCGTCTTCGAGCGACACGAACAGCACGCGGCCCTGCGCGGCCTCGAGGTCAGCGAAGCGCTCACCGGCCGCGACGTGCGCCGCCATGGCCAGCGCGAGGGTGGTCTTACCGGCACCGCCGTGCCCGCCGAACAGCGTTACCACGCGCCGGGGGAGATAGTCCTCGATGACATACCGAGGAGGCGCGAGGGTGGCTGTCATCGTCCGGGACAGGTCTACGGGGACCAGGGGCCGGGTGGTGGCGATCTGCTCATGCTCTGCCTCCGGCTCGGGCACCTGGTCGGGCTTCTGCCGTGCTGCCTCGATGGCCGCTTCTACATCGCCCGCATGATCCAGGATGACGTGCGCTGCCCAGGCGTCGAAGGTGCCGAAGAGCGGATCGCCGGCATGGTCCGACTGCCAGAGATCGTCCTTCCCGGGAATGGGGCGGATGCCAGGAGTCCCCGTAGCGCCGGGACGTGCCCAGCGCTGGCAGCGGGGATCGTAGCTGTACCCGTGGGCGTCGAGGATGGTCTCGACCGGGTGCGAGCGGTTGAAGGGCCCGCGGAGCCCGGGGGCCGGGAAGGGCAGGCATAGCTCGCCCTTGTCGCTACGCCCGCTGCCGAGCGGCGGCAGGTTGCGGGGCGGTCTATCGCCCAGCATGAAGCCGGCGGCCTTGATCGCCTCGACGAACTCGGCCGTCTTCTCCCGGAGCGCGTCATCGTCCAGGGACAGCCACCGCCAGAACTTGGCGAAGTCTTCCGGCAGCTCGGGGCGGTCGGTGAAGGTGCGCCCGCTGGCGTACTCCTGTGTGCACAGGGCGCCGGTGGCCTTGTCGAGATACAGGACGCCAGGCACGCAGTCCTGCAGGTTCTCCGATTTCGCCCGGAGCTCGAGGACTGTGACGGACTGGTTGCGGTCATCGTAGACCCGGAACGGCAGCCACCGGAGCATGTCATCGGCAGCGAATGCCGCCCGCCCGCCTGAGTTGGGCCGGGTCGAGCGCGTCTGGATACCCGCGGCCATGATCGCATCGAGGTCGAAGCCCCAGGCGGCCATGCCTGCCTTGGCCATCGCGTAATGGTCGGGGTCTATGGAACACAGCCCGTTGTAGGCCAGCGGCAGGCCATAGCCCGTGGCCCCGTCCTCGATGTGCCGGGCGAAGTTGGCAGGCTGGTTCCAGTCCTCACCGATCGGGCGCTTTTCCAGGTGGTGGAGCGGCACCAGCCCCGCGCCGGCATCGAGTAGCCGACGGGCCTCCGTCAAATCCGCTTCGGGTGCTGCGTGAATCTCTGATAAAATCGCCATGCGTTCCTCGCTGGTGCGCAATCCCATTTGCCCCGGTCCCCTAAGCCGGGGTTTTTCTTTTCTCAGGCGCTGAGCTTCGGCTCGCTGCACCGGTCCTCTGCCCACTCGAGCAGATCGTCGGGTGTGTAGAGCGCACGGTTGCCGAACAGGCGATAGCGCGGCCCCCCGCCGGTGCTGGCGATCTTCTGGAGGGTGCCTTTCGTGCAGGGATAGCCGCGCTCGGCGAGAAAATCGGCGGCTTGGGGGCGGGTCAGGTACTTACGGTTGTCCACGTTTCACCTCTACTGGTTATCGGGTGAAAACGAGTGTGGACGGGATTAAGGGTTGTCACCGAGCGTCGATTCCAACGGCGTGACTTCCTATTTCTTGGCGTGGCGCTCGCGGTGTATCTCGCTGATTTTCCTGCTCACCGTGCGTTGCTGTTTCTCTTTAAGGCCCTCGCGCTTCAGTATCACCCTTGCAGTCTGCTCCCACTTCTCCTCGAGGTGGGCAAATTCTGGCTCCTTCCAGATGTGAAGCGCCAGCTGGTACCAGCGATTATGCTGCTCTTCGCTGCTGATTCTGCGGCGCCGGCGGACTTCTTCAGAGTTGAGGTGCGGCTCGGAGCGAAGGCGGCCCTCGACCGTAGGCTCATATTGCTGTACGTGCAGCTCTGCTATGCAGTGTCCCATCCAGGTCGCGTGCTCGAGGAGCTGGAGGGATTCGCCTGGCGTGGAAGCCGGAGCTGCGAGTAGCGCCTGGCGGACGGATGAGAGTGCCTGCCACACAATGGCCTGCCGGTCAGTGAACTCGACCCGGCCTGGCTTCGACTCAGGGATGCTGAGAGCGAAGCGCTTGCATTCATCGAGGGCCAGGTGCGGGTGCTGGAGATCCTCGCGCCGGTCGGCCCGCACCGTATAAAGCGGCAGCCATTGAGGTTGTGCGTGGCGCTCGATGTGCTCCCTTGCAGCCGGCGGCAGCTCTTCCACGAGCTGGGGCAGTAGCCGCTCCAGGCGCTCGACGATGCGCCGCCCGGTCTCTTCCGGGGTGTGCCATTGCTCGAATTCCTCGCCTGTCATCGGCCCGCTCTGCCGGGGGAAGAATCGAAAGCCGCTGCTCATTTGCCTGCCGCCGTTCCGCGCAGCTTGTGCAGGTCTCTGTACACGGTCACGCTGCTGACCTGGTACTTCTCGCAGATCTCCTTCAGGTTGCGACCGTTGTACTCCCGAGCGATGGCCTCGGCCCGCTCCTCCTTCGGAGTCGGCCTGTAGTTCTTTGGCCAGTAACACACAGACCCGGCCCGACCCTGGCGGGCGCCGGCCTCGATGATGTGCACAGCGAGGCGCTCGGCCTCCTTCTTCGAGAGGCCGCTGCCGTCGAGCAGCGCGTCCTGAATCATTCGTCCTAGGCTCATTGCTTTTTCCTCCGGGGTAGGTCGACCACCTCCGCCTTTGGCGCCACCGCCGCGGCGATCCCGGCGGTGTACTGCTCGAGCATGGCGGCGCGAGCATCCTTCGCGATGTGGATATAACGTTGCGTGGTGGCCATTTGGCTGTGGCCGAGGGCGGCCATGATCTGCGCTGCCTCGGCGCCCTGCACCGCCATCATGGTGCCCAGGCTGTGGCGTAGAGAGTGATTCGTGATCCCGTCCGGTAGACCCGCCTTTTCCCGTATGGTCTTCCACAACTTCGAGGGGAGGGTGATTGCACTGTCGCCGCGAGTGCCGGGAAAGACGTAATCCTCGGGCTCACCCTTTGGCCTGGCGGCAATGACAGCGCGGGCGGGGGAGGGTAGGGGTATGACCTTGGCCTTGTTCGTCCTGTGGCCCGACTTGTGGCCCTTGGGCGGGACGGTGAGAGTGCCCGCCTCAAGGTCTACCCATGACCACCGGGCCTCCGTTACCTCGCTCCTGCGAGCACCCGTGAAGGCGAGCACCCGGATCGCGTCGGCGGCGGCGGCAGGGATCTTCGCTTCCTCCTGTAGCGCGTCCAGCGCGTCGAACAGCGCCGTGTACTGTTCCGTCTTGTCGAGGATCGCCTCGCGGACGCCGATAGGGGCCGTCTGCACGCCCTCACACGGGTTTTCCGTGGCCAGGCCCTCCTGTATGGCCCAGGTGAAGATCGAAGACAGTAGTTTGATACAGGACGTGGCAGCGGTGTTCCCGCCGGTGACGCGGGCTTTGCCGCGCTTGCCGGTCTTCTCCGTGACCGCCGTCTTGCCGTCGCGGATGTCGGCGTATGCCTTCCTGATCTTGTCCGGCGTGGCCTGCGCTATCCGCAACTTGCCCAGGGTAGGGCGAAGGTGGCGCTTAATCCGGCTCTTATCCATCGCCTGCGTGGAGTCGGCCTTGCTGGCGAACTTCGCCGATTCGAGGTACTGGTCGAACACTTCGCCGAGGGTCGGGGCCTGCCGGGTATCCTGCCGGTGTTCCAGCGGGTCGAAGCCGCGCCGTATGTCGGTCTGCAGGGTGTCGGCGTCTTTCCGGGCCTGCGTGATCGTGTACGTGTCGCTGATCCTGCCGACCTTGTACCGGCGGCGCTGGCCATACTTGTTCCGGTAGCCCAGGAGGGCGGTGATCGTCCCGTTGGCGTTGTAGCGGACGCCGAAGCCGTGTAGCTCACCGTCCCAGAGATAGGGGTCGTTATCGGGCGGGGTCCAGGCTTCCAGGACGCGCTTGGACAGGGGTTTGCTGCTCTTTGCCATGACCGCAACTCCGTAGTGTTCGGGTCAGGGCGCCTTGCCGTGTAACCACCATGTAACCACCTGAGGGTAATTCGGCGCCTGACCTCAATACCGAGAGTAATCGTTAGACACTATAAATACAAGGGTTTGGTATGTATTGGTAAGCGCGTGTAACACCCAGAAATAGGCCCCGGAGAACACTGGCAGTGTTGAGGTCGGCGGTTCGATCCCGCCTGGCTCCACCAACACCTTCCTACCTATAGATCAGACAAGCAGCCCTGAACAGCGCTGGAGGCGAACCGCCGACCTACGGCCGTCGCAGGATGGCCTGCCCGTTCGAGTCGAGCGCGACCCCGGCCGCCTGGCTCCACCAAACCTCCTCGTTCCAATCTTGCAACGAAGCTTTGATGGAGCTGCACGGTCAAAGCTTGCTTGCGCGCGGCCCTGCGAAGTACCAGATGATCACCCCGAGCAGTGGCAGCACGACGATCAGGACGATCCAGAGCAGTTTCTGCACGAGCTCCCCGCGCGCCTGGATGACGTTGAGGATGGCCCAGATGTCGGCGATCAGGATCAGCAGGCCGACGAGGCCTCCAAAGGGCATGTCCATGAGGGTTCCTCCATCGTTGTTTGCGTAGCGCCTTCCGGCGTTTCGTAACACCCTACGTGAATTCGCCGGGCGCTGCAGGCATACTCCGGTCAAGCCCGGCGGATGTGCCCTCCGGTGCCAGTCCGCTCCGCCGCAGGGTCGCGTATGCAGCCACGAAGTGAACCCTTCTTCTTCTGGTACACGCTGCTGCTCACTTTGGTTGTGATCAGCGGCTTTACGACCCTCGCGGCCGGGAGGCCGGGTGGCGTGCTGGCGACGCCGCTGCATCTGCACCTTCACGGCGCCATCTTCCTGGCCTGGTATCTGCTGCTGGCCGTCCAGGCCCGCCTGATCGCCGGCGCTAGGCGGGAACTGCATCGCAGGCTGGGCTATGCGAGTGTCCTGCTGGCGTTGACCATTGTCATCGTCGGTTACCTGGTGACGCGTTCGGTGCTGCTGCGGCCCGATGGCGTCATTGCCGGTCGCCCCGCGCTGTCGGGGGCCGTGTTTCCAGCCAGTGACATCGTGAACTTCACCATCGTTTACGCCCTCGGCTTCCTCAACCGCCGCCGGCCGTTGGCGCACAAGCGCTTTATGGTGCTAACCGCATTATTCATGATCGATCCGGCCATGGCGCGGCTGGTGCTGGGCCTGGGCCTGCCGCCCCCGCTGATCCTGCTTGGCGAGCTGGCGCTCATCGCCGTCCTGGTTGGTTATGATCTGTTGAGGCTCGGGCGGCCGCACTGGGCGACCATTGCTGGCCTGCTGCTGTACCTGGCAACGCTTGTCTTCAAGCTGAATGTCGAAAGCCTCGCCGGTTGGCCAGCGCTCGTCCGCGGAGTGTTCCTTCTCTGATGGGGCCTTCGCTGCAGACGGCGGCTGCAGTGAACTCTCGCATTGGTTATCGTTGCTCCCTCCATCCCCTGCAAACGCCATGGAAAACATGCTCAAGATCACCGCGTCAGTTCACATTCCGCTTGAGGAGGTTGAGCTGTCAGCGATCCGCGCCCAGGGCAGCGGCGGCCAGAATGTGAACAAGGTTTCCACGGCCATCCACCTGCGCTTCGACAGCCAGGCGTCGTCGCTGCCGGCGCCTTGGAAGGAGGCGCTGCTGCGCTCGGGCGACCAGCGGGTGGGCAGCGACGGCGTGGTGGTGATCAAGGCCCAGCGCCATCGCAGCCAGGCCCGTAACCGGGAGGATGCGCTGGCCCGGCTGGCGGCGCTCATCCGCGACAGCCATCGGCCCCGCAAGGCGCGCATCGCCACGCGGCCGACCCGCGCCAGCCAGCGGCGGCGCGTGGACAGGAAAACACACCGCGGCCGCATCAAGGCGCGCCGCGGCCGCGTCGACCCCCGCGGCGGCGAGGGCTAGGGGCGGCCATGGAACGCGAGGAGTGGACGGCATACTGCCCCTACTGCGGCGAGCCGCTGACGCTGCTGCTGGACCCCATGGAGGCGGGCACCGATTACATCGAGGACTGCCAGGTCTGCTGTCGCCCCATGGTCGTCGCCGTGGCGGCGGAAGCCGACGGCTCGCTGTCGGCGTTCGTCCGCGCGGAGCACGACTAGTGCGCCCGCGCGTCCTCGTACTCGGCGGCGGCTTCGCCGGTCTTTCCTGCGCCCTGGCGCTGCCGGCATCGCGCTTCGCTGTCACCCTCGTCGATCAGTCGCCGTCCTTCGAGTTCCTGCCGGCCATCCACGAGCTGGTCTCGGGGCTGAAAAGGCCGGCCGAACTGCGCCTGCCGCTGAAGCCGGTGCTGGCACGGGAGGGGCACCGGTTCCGCCGGGGCGAGGTGGTCGCCATCGACAGCGCCGCGCGCCGGGTGCAGTTCGCGAAGGGCAGCCTGCGCTACGACATCCTGGTGGTGGCCGTGGGTGCCGCGGATGCCGACTTCGGCGTCAGCGGCGTGCGCGAGCATGCCATGCCCTTCAAGTCCGTGGCGCAGTGCGCGGCCATCGGCAGGCGTTTGCGCAGCCTGCTGCGCGAGCCGCGCCCCGGCCGCGTCACCATCGTCGGCGGCGGCCTCGAGGGCGTGGAATGCCTCGGCGAGGTGCTTCGGGTCCGCGGCGATCGCGACTTCCCGGTCACCCTCGTGGAGGCGGGACCGCGGCTGCTGCCCGGTGCGCCCGCGCCGGTGGGGCGCCATCTCGCGGCCCACTGCGAGGCGGCGGGTGTCGAGCTGCTCTGCGGCGAGGCGGTCGAGCGGGTCACGGCGAAGACGGTGAAGCTGGCCGGCGGCCGGCGCCTGCGCTCCGCGCTGACCATCTGGACCGGGGGACCCGCGCCCCGGCCGCTGCTGGCCGAGAGCGGCCTGGCGGCACCCGGGCGCTGGGCCGCCGTCGCCGACAACCTGCGCCTCGAGGGGGCCGATGATGTGTTCGTTGCCGGGGACAGCGGCGAACTGCCGCAGCCCCTGGCAAGGCAGGCCTACCACGCGCTGGCCATGGGGCGGCACTGCGCCCGGGAGATCGAGCGGGCGGAACGCGGTCGCGCGCCGCGGGCCTTCAGGCCGGCCGAGAAGCCGCAGCTGATCGCCTTCGGCGAGCGGGATTGCGTGCTGCTGCAGGGCCGGCACGCGCTGGCGTCGCCGAAAAGGTTGTCGCGCTGCTGGCCACCCAGGACATCCAATCGGTCGTATTCGATGGCGCCCAACCCAACCCAACCGTTGGCAACGTTGAAAAGGGCCTGGCACAGCTACGCGACAGCGCTTGCGATTTCATCATCTCCCTCGGCGGTGGCTCGTCCCATGACTGCGCCAAGGGCATCGCCCTATGCGCGACCAATGGCGGACAGATTGCCGACTACGAGGGCGTGGACCGCTCCGCCAAGCCACAAATGCCACTGGTAGCGATCAATACCACCGCCGGCACCGCCAGCGAGATGACACGCTTTTGCATCATCACCGACGAAACCCGTCACGTGAAAATGGCCATCGTTGATAAGCA
>CAJWWA010000131.1 GCA_913048495.1 uncultured Halieaceae bacterium | reverse complement strand
GAGCTGACCGTCTTTGACTGGCAGCAGGAGACGGTACACGGCGCGCCGGCCTGAGGCGCGCCGCCAGGCTCAACGCCGGTCAGTAGTCGTCCAGCTCGAGGTCGTAGTCGCCGAGTTCCTCGCGCAGACGCTTTTCCTCCAGCCGTCGCTCCGCCCGCCGCCGCATGGCGGCGAGACGCTGCTTCTGGGAGCTGAAAGCTTCCAGCGGCTCGAAGTCGTCGTTGTCGTAATCGCCGACGAGGGGCTCGAAGCCGTCGTCGTTGCCGTCCAGGTCGGCAGCCTGTTCGCGCTCACCCATCAGAGAACCTCCCCCGGTATTGGCCAGCACGCCATTTCCGCGGAATATCGGACACCGGGCCCGCCGAGTAAAGTGAATTTTGCTGCCATTTGCCGGGTCGGACCTGTCGCCTTTTGCGGCCCGTCTTGCGGACCGTGCCGGCGGCCGATGCTTCTACTCAAGCCTTGGCTGCAGCGCCCGGCGGTCGCCTCGAAACCAGGCGGCCCGGCCCCTTCCCTGGCGGGTGCCGTGCAACGTCCCTGTCGCCGCTCCTCCCTGAGCGCGTGGCAGACCGGGCCGCCCGGTGGAGATTCAGCAAGGCGCGTGCCAGCGCCCGGGGCCGGTGTTCGCGGTGCTGTACGGCCCGGCCGCGGCGCCGCGGGTGTCGCGAACGCGCCCGCGGACACGCCGGGGTCACGGCAGCGCGCGGAAAATCGCGTCGGCCACCGCATCGGCGTTGCCGGCGGCAGCGTCCACGACGATATCGGCGTAGCGCTCATAGAGCGGACAGCGCTCCGCGTAGACATCCGCGTAGCTCTGCCCCGCGCCGCGGGCGATTCCGCGCAGCGGGTTTGCGGCCACCCGCGCCTCGAGGGTGGCGAGATCCGCGGCGAGGTAGACCACGGGCCCGGCGGCGCGCAGCCGCTGCATGACCGCGTCGGAATAGATCACGCTGCCGCCGGTCGAGACCACGGCATCGTCCAGGGGTACCTCGAGGAGCACCTCTTCCTCGATCTCGCGGAAGCGGGGGTTGCCCACGCGGTCAACGATGTCCTGCAGGATTTCGCCCTCGCGCACCTGGATGGCGAGGTCCGTATCGGTGAAAGCGAGCCCCGTGCGCTTGGCGAGGATGACGCCGACCGTGCTCTTGCCCGCGCCGGGCATGCCGATGAGGCTGATGGTCTGGTGGCGGCTGGTCATGGCGGGCCTCGTTCGCTGGGGCAGGGGGCATTATCCGATTCCCTGCGGCCACAGCAAGCGGCGCGCGCGTCACACCCGGGCCGCTTGCCTCGCCCCCGGGGCTGCTTGCCTCGCGGCCGGGGGGCTGGGTAGAGTGTCGCGCCTGCCCGCCCGGAGAATGCCCATGAGCCTGCTGACCACGCCTCTCGACGCCCTGCACCGCGAACTCGGTGCCCGCATGGTGCCCTTCGCCGGCTACGAGATGCCGGTGCAGTATCCCGCCGGCATCCTCCGCGAGCACCAGCACACGCGCGCGCAGGCGGCGCTCTTCGACGTGTCGCACATGGGCCAGGTCGTCATCGAGGGTCCCGGCACGGCGGCCCTGCTCGAGCGGCTGGTACCGGCGGATGTCGCGGGCCTGGCGGCGCACAGCCAGAGTTACGCGCTGCTCACCAATGACGAAGGCGGTGTGCGCGACGACCTCATCATCACCCGCTGGGGTGAGGAGCGCTTCTTCCTGGTCGTGAACGCGGCCTGCAAGGCCGCGGACATCGCCTACCTCGAGGCCAGCCTGGACGGACAGTCCCTCACCGTGCTCGAGGACCGCGCCCTGCTCGCGCTGCAGGGGCCGGCGGCGCGCGCTGTCCTCACCGAGCTCGCCCCGGACCTCGCCCGGCTGCCCTTCCTGCGCGGCAGCGAAGCGGTCATCGACGGCGTCGACTGCTATGTCACCTGTTCCGGCTATACCGGGGAGGACGGCTTCGAGCTGTCGCTGCCCGCCGCCGGTGCGGAGGCGGTCGCGCGCCGCCTGCTCGCAGCGCCCAGCGTGGCGCCGGCGGGCCTCGGTGCGCGCGACTCGCTGCGCCTGGAGGCGGGGCTCTGCCTTTACGGCCACGAACTCGATGCCGGGACCAACGTCGTCGACGCCGGCCTGTACTGGTCCGTGGGCAAGGCCCGCCGACCGGGCGGCGAGCGCGAGGGCGGTTTCCCCGGCGCCGATGCAATTTTCAGCCGCAAGGCCGCCGGCCCCGAGCGGCGCCGCGTCGGTCTGCGGGTGGAGGGCAAGCGCCCCGTGCGCGACGGCCAGCTGCTGTACGCCGGTTCCGGCGAGGAGGTGGGCGTCATCACCTCGGCCTGCTACGGGCCGAGCGCCGGCGGACCCATCGCCATGGCCTACGTGGCTGCCGCCTTCGGTGAAGTCGATACGCCGCTGGAAGCCGAGGCCCGCGGCAAGCGTCTGCCGGTGACGGTGGCGCGGATGCCGTTCGTCCCGCAGCGCTACTACCGCGGCTAGAGTACGCCTGCGCTCAGTTGGCCCAGTCCCGCTCGGCGCGGAACTGCCGGGAGAGATACTCCATCTGGTCCGCGAGGATCCGCTCCTTGGCGAGGAAGTGCCACTCGTAGGGGTTCGGCCGGAAGGGCACCGCCAGCAGCGGCATGCCCGCTTCCTCCGGCGTCTGGTTGTCTTTCTGCCAGTTGCAGCGCCGGCAGGCGGCGACCACGTTCTCCCAGCGGTCCGAGCCGCCGCGGGAGACGGGCAGCACGTGGTCACGGGTCAGTTCGCCGCGGTGGAACTGGTTGCCGCAGTAGAGGCAGCGGTGGTCGTCCCGGCGGAACAGGGTGCGGTTGCCCAGCGGCGGGGTGAAGCCCTGGGTCACGCGCCCGTCGAGAGCGACGATCGGCTGTACCTCGATGAAGGATCGCTCGCCGCTGCAGCGCTGGATGCCGCCGAAGACGGGGGGCAGCAGGTCGCCGATGCCGTAGACCACCGCGCCCCGCGCGTAGGCGGTAATCGCCTCGTGCAGGCTCATCCACCCACGGGGCTGCCCCGCGAGGTCCAGCTTCAGTATCGCTTGCACTTCGGCACCGCTCGCATAGGCCGCGATCCAGGGAAGTTCGATTAACGCTACTGCAATTGCCTCGGGGAGACAATCCCTCCTCAGGGCGCCGCGGTCCACCGTGCGCTGCTGAGGGGGACGTCGTCCGCGAACACCGTGCCCTCGAAGGTCGCACCGGGGTCGATGGGCCCGACGCCGGCCGGTGTGCCGGTCATGACGATATCCCCGTCCTCGAGGGTGAACACCCGGGACAGTTCCTCGAGGATGAAGGCGGGCTTGTACATCATGAGCCCCACGCCACCCGCCTGCCGTTCCTCGCCGTCCACGGTGAGGCGCAGGGAAAGGCCGGTTACCGGACTGTCGAGAGCAGCGAAGGGGCTGAACAGCGCCGCGCCGTCGAAGGCCTTGGCCCGCTCCCAGGGCAGGCCCCTGCTCTTCAGCTCGCTCTGCAGCGCCCGCCGCGTGAGGTCGAGACCGAAGGCCGCCGCGGTGTAGCGGCCGCCCTCCACCAGCAGTGCGATCTCGCCCTCGTAGTGCAGCGTCTCGCCTTCCCGCGTCGCGTGCAGCCGGTCGCCGATGGCCGAGTTCGGCTTGGCGAAGACGACCATCTGGTCCGGTACCTCGTTGCCGAGCTCCTCGATGTGACGGACGTAGTTGCGCCCGACGCAGAGGATCTTGGACGGGGTGACGGCGCGGCCGTCGACGTCAATGCTGTTCATGGCTTCCTCCTGCCGGCAACCGGTGCCGGCGCGGCACCGCGTGGTGTCAGTCCCGGGCGGCCCAGACCAGGGCGATGAGCTTGCTGCCCGGGTCCAGGGGCGGCTCCTCGTCCTGGGTGAACACGCGCAGCTTCTGGCCCTCCGCGAGGGAGAACAGCGGGATGAGCCGGTTGCCGGTGGTCTCCTTCCAGTTGTCCAGATCGAAGGATTCCGTGAGGTTGATCACCTTCACCTCCGCGCCCTGGGCGAGCAGGCTGGCGAACTTCTCGTAGGAAAGATCCTCGCTGAACATGCGCGGGACCTGGTAGTCCTCGGGCAGGCGTTCGCGCTCGCTCGCGTCCCGGTCCTCGGCGTTGCGCAGGCTGAAAACCCGGTTGGGACCGAACTCGCCGCGGTACTTCATGCAGGCCAGCGTATTCCAGCGCGAGCGGCGGGACATGGCGAAGAGCCGGCCGATGCCGACGAGCTCCAGGTACTGGTCGGCGTGCGAGGAGATCGGGTCGCCGTAGTAGGTCTCGAGGCCTGCCATGCGCGCGGCGCGCACTTCCTCGTAGGAGGTATCGGCGAGCTTGACGCGGAAGCCCTGGCGGCGGAGCACGTCGCCGATGGCCCGGGCCACCGGGTTGGCGCCGACGATGAGCATGCCGTTCGGCTCCTCCTCGGCGAGGCCCAGCGCGCGGGTCACGGGCCGGGCGGTGATGCTCTGCAGGACGACCGTGGCGATGATCACGAGGAAGGTGTAGGGCACCAGCTGCACCGCATCGCTGTAACCGACGTCGGCGAGGCGCAGCGCGAAGAGGCTGGACACCGCGGCGGCGACAATGCCCCGGGGCGCCACCCACGACAGGAGCGCGCGCTGCTGCCAGCTGTAGCCGGCGCCGACGGTGCAGGCCCAGACCATCACGGGGCGGGCCAGGAGCACGACCAGCAGCACCGTGACCCCGCCCCAGCCGGTGGCGAGGATGTCGAGCGGGTCCACCCGGGCGCCGAGGACGACGAACAGTACCGAGATGACGAGGATCGACAGGCTCTCCTTGAAGCTCAGGATCTCGCTCACGCCGACGTCCTTCATGTTGCCGAGCAGCACGCCCATCACGGTCACCGCGAGCAGGCCGGACTCGTGGGCCGCGAAATCGCTGGCGGCGAAGACCAGCACCACCCAGGCCAGGGTGACGACGTTGGCGAGGTACTCCGGCACCCAGCGCCTGCGCAGAACGAAGCCGAGGCCGAAGGCGCCGGCGAGGCCGACCACGAGGCCCACCGCAATGCTCTTGCCGAAGACCACCCAGCCCTCGCTGCCCGGCACCAGGTACTGGAAGACGAGCACGGCGAGCAGGGCGCCGACCGGGTCGATGAGGATGCCCTCCCAGCGCAGCACCTGGCTGACGTCGGCGCGGGCGCGCATGGTTCGCAGCAGCGGGTTGATCACCGTCGGCCCGGTCACCACCATCAGCGCGGCGAAGAGCAGCGCCAGGTGCGGCGCGAAGCCGGCGAAGGCGACGCAGCCGCCGGCGATCAGCAGCCAGTTGAGCAGCGCGCCCCAGCTCACCAGGTTGGTGACGGTGCGGCCGTGCCCGCGAAGGTCGCGGAAGCGCAGCGTCAGGCCGCCCTCGAACAGCACCAGGGCGACGCCCAGGGAGATGAACGGAAACAGCAGGTCGCCGAACTGCTCGTCCGGGCGCAGCACCCCGGTGACGGGGCCGGCGACGATGCCGAGCACCAGCAGGGCGAGGATCGATGGCGTTTTCAGCCGCCAGGAAAGCCACTGCGCCCCCACGCCGAGCACCAGCACGGCGGCGAGGATGTACAGCAGGTGGTTTTCCATGGGCGTCCCCCGGTCAGCGGGCCGCCCGCGGGGCGGCGTCAGTCGTCGTCGCTACAGTACAGCGTGTAGAGGACGCTGACGACCTCCGCGACCTTGCCGTCGCTGATGCGGTAGTAGACGGTCTGCGCTTCCCGGCGGGCGACGACCACGCCGCGATGGCGCATGCGGGCGAGGTGCTGGGACAGGGGGGACTGCTTGATGCCCAGGCGCCGGGCGAGCTCGCCCACCGAGGCCTCGCCGCCTTTCAGTTCGCACAGCACGAGCAGGCGGTCCGGGTGGCCGAGCAGCTTCAGCAGCTCGGTAACCTCCGTGGCGGCGGCGCGCATCTTGCCAGGGTCCATCGTTTTGTCTCAGGCCTCTGTGCCCGCACGGTAGCCCCGCGCGCCCCGACACGCAAGGGCTCGCTTACACATCGGCCAGCGCGGGCTGGCGGGCCAGGATGGCCGCGCGCAGCGCGGCCGGGATCGGCGTGGAGCGCCGGCTTTCCCGGTCGACGAAGACCTGGCGGATGTGCCCGCGGGCGAGGGCGGTGCCGCAGGCATCGTTGAAGAGGGCGAAGTCGAGCTGGGCGCTCGAGTTGCCGAGGCGGCTGTAGCCGACCTCCGCCCGCACCGTGTCCTCGATGCGGCACTCGTCGAGGTAGTCAATGTTGATGTTCACCGTGAACACCAGACAGGGCGTCCCGGCCGGGTCGCTCCAGTCGAAGCCGAGCGACGACATGTAGGTGCCGGCTGCCTCGTCCGCAAAGACCAGGTAGTTGGCGAAATACAGGTGTCCCTGGACGTCCGTATCCCGGTAGCGGACCTTGAAAAACTCACGGTGCGCCGCTGTCTGCCCCTGTGCCGTGTCGCTCATGCTGTCCTCCCTGCTCGTGCCGGGAGTCTTGCGCGGCCTGCACCGTCTGTCCAGCGCTGTCGCCGCGACCGCGCACCGCGAGGCGATGGCGAAGGTCGCGGTGCGCGGCCTCGTCGATGGGGAAGCGGGCCATCATGGCCACGGCGACCAGCTTGAGGGCGATGCTCGGCGCGCCGTAGAGCACCGCCAGGAGGCGCACGGCCTGGTCGCTGTTGCCGCCCTGGGCCGAAAAGCCGACCAGGTCCAGCAGCGGAAAGATCGTGCCCACCGCCAGGGCGAAGGCGAGCTTCGAGGCGGTGCCCCAGAGTGCGAAGAAGAGCCCGGGACGTCGCTGGCCGTTCTCCCACTCGTCCCACTCGATGAGGTCGCCGTTGATGGCGCTCGGCAGCGAGAGGTCCGCGCCGATCATCAGCCCCGTGCCCGCGACGATCGCGACGTACCACAGCGTGTCCCCGGCGCTGAGGAAGGGTGCGCCGGCGAAGAACACGCAGGAGCCCACGACCGCCACGCACCAGGCCTGGTGCTTGCCGATGCGCCGGGCGACGGCCACCCAGGCCGGAATGGAGACGGCGCTGGCCGCGAAGTAGAGGAAGAGTATCGGCCCGGCGATGCCCGGGCGCTCGAGCACGTGGGTCACGTAGAGCAGGAACAGGGTCGCGGGGATCGCGTTGGCCGTGCCGTTGACCAGGAACGCCAGCAGCAGGCGCCGGAACGGCGAGGGTTGGCGAAGGAGCGCCCAGGCGCCGCGCAGGCTGTTGCCGCTGCCGGTCACTGGCGAGCGGTCCGGCACCCGCCAGACCGCCCACGGTACGACGACCGCGAGACCGATGATCAGCAGCAGGGCGATGGCGCGCAGGGACGCCGCCAGTGTCTCGTTGTCCGTGTTGTCGATGAGCAGCAGGCCGCTCAGCGTGCCCAGCAGCCCGAACAGGGTGCGCGCGCCGGTGATCCGCGCCCGCTGGTGGTAGTCGGCGGAGAGCTCGGCGCCCCAGGCGTTCATGGGCACCACGGCGAAGGTGCCGGCGATGTAGATGGCGATGCCCCACCAGAACAGGTAGCCGTTGCCGACCCCCGCTGCGGGGTTGAACAGGTACCACGCGGCAATGGCGAGGAGCGGAGCGCTGGCGGCGACCCACACCCGGCGCCGGCCGAGGCGGGGCGGTGTGCGGTCCGAGAGGAAACCCACTACCGGGTCCGTCACCAGGTCCCAGAGCCGGGCGACCAGGAGAATGCCGCCCACGGCGCTGAGGCTCAAGCCCAGTACCTGGGCGTAGTAGGTGGGCACGATCACCTGCAGGGCGATGAAGCCCGCGGCCAGGGGAAAGGCCAGCGCGCCATAGGCCGCGAGGAGACCGAGCGTCGGCGCGGCGGCGCTCTCCGCCGCGGTGTGCGGCGGCCGTTCCTTTGCTCTGTGCGGTGATGTCATGCCCTTCCTACGCGCCGCGGCGCAAAAAGGACGCACGCCCGTCGCCGGAGTAAACTGTCGCCATGCCGTTGCGAGGAAGGGCACCGTGACCGAGAGCGTCGCCAAGGCTTCGTCCCCCACCAGCGCCTTCGTGGCCGAGGATTTTGCCGTGCCGGCGGGGCTCGAAACCCCGCGCTGGCGCCTGCGCATGCTCTCGGTGGACGATGTCGACCTCGATTACGAGGCGGTGGTCAGCAGCGAGGCGCACCTCCTCGCGCGCTTCGGCCCCGGCTGGCCCACGGGGCTCACCCGGCGGCAGAACCTGGTCGATCTCGGCTGGCACGAGAAGGAGTTCCAGCGCCGCGGCTCCTTCGCCTACACCCTGGTGGCACCCGACGAAACCCGGGTGCTCGGCTGTGTCTACATCGAACCGACGGCGCTGCCCGGCCACGACGCCGTCGTGCGCTACTGGGTGCGCTCGAGCGAGCGGGAGACCGGCCTCGAGGCCGAGCTCGGCAGCGCCCTGCGCGACTGGCTCGCCGGCAGCTGGCCCTTCCGCAACCCCCGTTTCATCAGCTGAGGCCCGCCATGACTCGCAGTCTGCGCACGCTCGTTCTTACTCTCGCGGTCCTCGCGATTCTCGGCGGTGCCGCCTACCGCTGGGCGCTCGCCAACCCGGGCAACCTCGGCCCGCGCGAGCTCGCGGAAAGCGCCGCCCGGGGCTACCTGTTCGGCTATCCGCTCGTGCTCATGGACGAGTCCGCGCGCAGCGGCGGCACCGACGTGCCGGGCTCGGCCGTGAACGCCCTGCGCCACGTGCGCGAGTTTCCCACCGCCGGTTTCCGGGCCGTGGTGCGCCCCAACCTCGACACGCTCTATTCCATCGCCTGGCTGGACCTGTCGGCGGGCCCGCTCCTGCTCACGCTGCCGCCGATCCCCGACCGCTTCTACCAGTTCCCGGTGCTCGACGGCTGGAGCAACGTGGTGGCTTCCCCGGGTTCGCGGACCCTGGAAGGCCGGCCGGGAACATTCCTCATCGCCGGGCCCGGCTGGGCGGGTGAGGTCCCGGAAGGTGCCGAGCTCGTCGCCGTGCCGACCCGCATCGCCTGGCTCCTCGGCCGCATCCACGCGCGGGGCGAGGCGGACTTCCCGGCGGTTCATGCCCTGCAGGACCGGGTCCGGCTGGCGCCCACCGGCGGCGCGGCGTCGGGGCCCTGGCCCGCGGCGGCGGCTGCGCCGGAGGTCGCCGGCGACCTGCCGCCGGAGTCACGCGAGGCCATCGTCGAGAGCATGAACGCCCTCGTTGTCTGCGCGAACGTCGACGTGGCGATCAAGCTTTCGGACACGCTGCCTAGCGTGCCCGCGCGGCGCTGCGTCGCTTCCAACGTCCACGGCGTCC
>CAJWWA010000130.1 GCA_913048495.1 uncultured Halieaceae bacterium | reverse complement strand
ACATCCTCGATCAGGTCAGCCTGCTGGGCGCAATCGCGACGCCAGCTCGGCACGCTCACCGTCCAGCGCTCGCCGCGGGTCACGCCAAAGCCCAGCGAGACGAGGATCTCCTCGATCCGGTCTTCAGACAGCTCGAGGCCCAGAAGGCGCTTGATGCGGGCCGGATCGAACATGATGTCGTCCGGACGCGCCGGCGCTGTGCCCGACACCGTCACGTCAGAGGCCTCACCGCCGCCATATTCAAGGATCAGCGCGGTGGCGAGCTCGATGCCGTCGACCGGGCTCTCGGGATCCACGCCGCGCTCGAAGCGGTGCGAGGAATCGGTGTGCAGGCCGAAGCTGCGGGCCTGCCCCGCCAGGTGCTCCGGGGCGAAGAAGGCGGACTCGAGGAAGATGTCCGTCGTGCCAGGGCCGACCCCGCTGCCCTCGCCGCCCATGATGCCGGCAAGGGCCAGCGGGCGACGCTCGTCGGCGATGACCAGGTTGTCCTCGCCGAGCGTGATGGTGTTGCCGTTCAGGAGCTCCAGCGTCTCGCCGGCCTTCGCCGTGCGCACGGCGATGCCGCCGGTGAGCTCGCCGAGGTCGAAGGCGTGCATGGGCTGACCGAGCTCCAGAAGGAGATAGTTGGTCACGTCAACGACCGGGTCGATGCTGCGGATGCCGCCGCGGCGCAGCTTCTCCTGCAGCCACAGGGGGCTGGGGCGCGACAGGTCAACGCCGCGGATCACGCGGCCGACGTAGCGCGGGCAACGCGCGGGCGCCGACAGCGTGACCGGGAAGGTGTCGTCGATCACCGCCGCGACCGGCTCGATCGGCGGTTCGCACACGGCGATGCCGTTGAGCGCACCGACCTCCCGGGCCACGCCGCGCATGCCAAGGCAGTCGGCGCGGTTCGGGGTGAGGTCCACCTCGATGACGACGTCGTCGAGGCCCAGGGCCTCGCGCAGGTCCTGGCCGACGGTCGCCTCCGGCGGCAGTTCCATGAGGCCCTCGTTCGCATCGGACAGGCCGAGCTCGGCCTCGGCGCAGAGCATGCCCTGGCTCTCGACGCCGCGCAGCTTCGCGCGCTTGATGCGGATGTCGCCGGGCAGCTCGGCGCCCACGGTAGCGAGCGGCGCCTTCAGGCCGACGCGCGCGTTCGGCGCGCCGCAGACGATCTGCAGCGTCTCTTCCGCGCCCGCCATCACCTGGCAGACGCGCAGCTTGTCGGCGTCCGGGTGCGGCTCTGCACTGACGATTTCGCCGACCACCACGCCCTCGAAGGCACCGGCCACGGGGCTCACCGCATCCACTTCGAGGCCGGCCATGGTCAGCTGCTCGGCCAGCTCCTCGCTGGACAGCGCGGGGTTCACCCACTCGCGCAGCCATTGCTCACTGATCTTCACGGTTGTTGTCTCCCGGCTGGCCTAGAACTGCGCGAGGAAGCGCAGGTCGTTGTCGAAGAAGAGGCGCAGGTCGCCGACGCCGTAGCGCAGCATGGCGAGGCGCTCCACACCCATGCCGAAGGCAAAGCCGGCGTAGCGGTCCGGGTCGATGCCGGACATCTCGAACACCCGCGGGTGCACCATGCCGCAGCCCATGATCTCGAGCCACCCGGTGTGGCTGCACACGCGGCAGCCCTCGCCGTCGCAGTGCACGCACTGCATGTCGACCTCGGCCCCCGGCTCAACGAAGGGGAAATAGGACGGGCGGAAGCGCACGGCCAGCGACTGCTCGAAGAAGGACTGCAGGAAATCCTCGATCAGGCCCTTCAGGTCCGCCAGGGTGGAGTGCTCGTCCACGAGCAGCCCCTCGACCTGGTGGAACATGGGCGTGTGGGTCAGGTCCGAGTCGCAGCGGTAGACGCGGCCCGGGCAGATGATGCGCAGGGGCGGCTCCCGGCTTTCCATGACCCGCACCTGCACCGGCGAGGTGTGCGTGCGCAGCACCGTGCCGTCGTCGACGAAGAAGGTGTCGTGCTCGGCCCGCGCCGGGTGGTTCGGCGGGAAGTTCAGGGCCTCGAAGTTGTGGTAGTCGTCCTCGATCTCCGGTCCCTCGGCGATCTCGAAGCCCACGGCGCTGAAGAAGTCCTCCATGCGCTCGATGGTCCGGGTCACCGGGTGCAGGCTGCCGGTGCCCTCGCCCCGCCCCGGGAGCGTGACATCGATGGCCTCGGCCGCCAGCCGCTCGGCGACGGCGGCGGCATCGAGGGCGGCCTTGCGCTCGGCGATGAGGCCCTGCAGGCTCTCCTTCACCTCGTTGATGCGCGCGCCCGCGGCGGGGCGCTCTTCCGCCGAGAGCTTCCCGAGCCCCTTGAGCAGCGCGGTGACGCGGCCCTTCTTGCCGAGGTAGTCGACCCGAAGCTGCTCCAGGGCCGCACCGTCGCCGGCGGCCTCGATGGCGGCGCGGGCCTCGCCGGCCAGCTCTTCCAGGTTGTCCATGTCAGTCCCTTACACGTCGCGGCGGTCGAGCGCCGGCAATAAAAAAGGGAAAGAGCGAGGCCCTTTCCCTTCATCTAGTGGTGCAACAGGCAAACCGCCGGAGCGGTGGGATGGGTCTTACGCGGCCAGCGCCGCTTTCGCCTGCTCCACCACCTCGGCAAATGCCGGCTTGTCGTGCACGGCCAGGTTAGCGAGGACCCGGCGGTCCAGCCCGATCTCGGCCTTCTTCAGGCCGTTGATGAACTGGCTGTAGGGCAGGCCGTTGGCCCGCGACTGCGCGTTGATCCGGGTGATCCAGAGGGCCCGGAACTGGCGCTTGCGCTGGCGACGGTCGCGGTAGGCATACTGCCCGGCCTTGGTGACCGCCTGCTTGGCCACGCGGAACACGCGGCTGCGTGCACCGTAGTAACCCTTGGCTTGCTTGAGAATCTTCTTGTGCCGCCGATGGGCGACGACACCACGTTTTACGCGAGGCATGGTTGTCTCCTGTGTCCGTCAGTCGCTTCAGCGGGCCCGCAGCATGCGGTCGATGTGCACCTTGTCGCTCGGGTGGATCATGTCCGTCCCGCGCAGCTGGCGCTTCCGCTTGGTCGTCATCTTGGTCAGGATGTGGCTCTTGTAAGCGTGCTTGCGCTTGTAGCCGCCAGCGGTCTTCTTGAACCGCTTGGCCGCCCCGCTGTGAATTTTTGCTTTAGGCATGTCAGTACTCCGCTATCAGAGTTTCAGTTACGAGCGCACCAGGGCATTCACGGGCCGCTAGCCGCTCTTCTTTCTCGGGGCGATGACCATGGTCATCTGCCGCCCTTCCATCTTCGGGAACTGCTCGACAGAGCCGAGTTCCTCGAGGTCCGCCTCTACCCGCTTCAGGAGTTCGAGGCCGATTTCCTGGTGGGCCATTTCACGACCGCGGAAGCGCAGCGTGACCTTGGCCTTGTCCCCGTTTTCGAGGAAGCGCACCAGGTTGCGCAGTTTCACCTGGTAGTCGCCCTCTTCCGTACCGGGACGGAATTTCATTTCCTTGATCTGCGTGCGCTTGGCCTTCTTCTTCTGCAGGTTCTTCTGCTTCTTGGCCTCGAACACGTGCTTCCCGTAGTCCATGATCTTGCAGACCACGGGGTCGGACTGGTCAGCGATGAGCACCAGGTCGAGGCTCTCGGCCTCTGCCTTAGCCCGGGCCTCTGCCATCGGCACGATGCCGACCTGTTCGCCGTCGGCCCCGATCAGGCGGCAGGTGCTCGCCGTGATTTCGTCGTTCGTTAGGGCGCGCTTGCCCTTGCCTGCGTCTTTCTTAATGCTGCTTCTCCAATACAATACGACCGCGCCGCGCCACATCGTCGGCGAGGAGCTGGCTGAATGCCTCGAGGTCCATGGACCCCAGATCCTCACCGGTGCGGGCGCGCACGGCCACGGTCTGCGATTCGACTTCCTTGTCCCCGATCACGAGCAGATAAGGGACGCGCTGAATCGTGTGCTCGCGGATTTTAAAGCCGATCTTCTCATTTCTCAAGTCCGAAATGACGCGAAAGCCCTTGTTTTGCAAGGAATCTTCCACACTTTTCACGTAATCGTGCTGCTTGTCGGTAATATTCAGCACCACGGCCTGCGTCGGCGCCAGCCACGCCGGGAAGGCGCCTTCGAAGTGCTCGATGAGAATCCCGATGAAGCGCTCGAAGGAACCGAGGATGGCCCGGTGCAGCATCACCGGCACTTTCCGCGAGCCGTCCTCGGCCACGTACTGCGCATCCAGGCGGCCCGGCATGGAGAAATCCACCTGGATCGTGCCCAGCTGCCAGACCCGGCCGATACAGTCCTTCAGGGAGAACTCGATCTTCGGACCGTAGAAGGCGCCCTCCCCCGGCAGCTCTTCCCAGTCCAGGCCCTGCGCGTCCAGCGCGTCGGCGAGGGCCTTCTCGGCCCGGTCCCAGTCGGCGTCCGTGCCCACGCGCTGCGCCGGGCGGGTGGACAGGCGGTAGATGACGTCGTCGAAGCCGAAGTCCGCGTAGACGGCGTGCAGGAAGTCGATGAAGCGCGACACCTCGGGCTGGATCTGCTCCTCGGTGCAGAAGATGTGCGCGTCGTCCTGGGTAAAGCCGCGCACGCGCATGATGCCGTGCAGCGAGCCCGAGGGCTCGTTGCGGTGGCAGCTGCCGAACTCGGCCAGGCGCAGGGGCAGGTCCCGGTAGGAACGCAGGCCCTGGTTGAACACCTGCACGTGGCAGGGGCAATTCATCGGCTTGACCGCGTAGTCGCGCTCCTCCGCCTGCAGCATGAACATGTCGTCGCTGAACTTGTCGGCGTGGCCGGACTTCTCCCACAGGCTCATGTCCACCACCTGCGGGGTGCGGATCTCCCGGTAGCCCTCGGCCCGCTGCCGCTCGCGCATGTACTGCTCGATCACCTGGTAGATGGTCCAGCCCGCCGGGTGCCAGAAGACCATGCCCGGGGCCTCTTCCTGGGTGTGGAAGAGGTCGAGCTTGCGGGCGATCTTGCGGTGGTCGCGCTTCTCGGCCTCCTCCAGCCGCCTCAGGTACTGCTTGAGCTGCTTCTTGTCCGCCCAGGCGGTGCCGTAGATGCGCTGCAGCATCTCGTTCTTCGCATCGCCGCGCCAGTAGGCACCGGCCAGCTTGGTCAGCTTGAAGGCGCCGAGCTTGCCGGTGCTGGGCACGTGCGGCCCGCGGCACAGGTCCATCCACTCACCCTGGCGATAGACCGACACCTCCTCGCCCTCGGGCAGCTCGCGGATGATCTCCACCTTGTACTGCTCGCCCATGTCGCGGAACAGGGCCGCGGCCTCTTCCCGCTCCATGACCAGCCGCTCCACGGGCAGGTCCTCGGCGGCGAGCTCGGCCATGCGCTGCTCGATCTTCGGCAGGTCTTCCGGGGTGAACTGGTGCTCGCCGGCGAAATCGTAATAGAAGCCGTCATCGATCACCGGGCCGATGGTGACCTGGGTGCCCGGGTAGAGGTCCTGCACCGCCATGGCCAGCAGGTGGGCCGTGGAGTGGCGGATAACCTCGAGGCCGGCGTCGTCGCGGCCGGTGATGATGGCGAGCTGCGCGTCGCCTTCGATGCGGTGGCTGGTATCGACCTCGCGGCCGTCGACCACGCCGGCCAGGGCGGCCTTGGCGAGACCGGGACCGATATCGGCGGCGACCTCGGCCACGGTGACCGGGTGGGCGAATTCGCGGACGCTTCCGTCGGGCAGGGTAATGGCGGGCATGCTGATCCTCCTCCAGTGGTGGCCCCTACGCCAGGCCACGTGACTAACTGTTCAGCGCCGGCGTCGCCGGGCTGTAAAGGCGGCGCATAATGCCCGAAAACGCCGGCGATTGAAACCGGGCGTCCTCCCCCCCCACACCCTGCAGCCGCGCCGCGAGCGCAAGGAGAGAAGGCGCGGTCGGCCCGCGATGGTCGATCGATCAGATGGAAAACGCCGAAGACCCGGTACTCGCGATCACCCGCGGCCCGTGCTGTCCGGTTGGCTTCCGGCTTCGAGCGGGTTCCGATGCGAGACGCCGGCGAAGCGGCGAAAATCATAGTCCGCCGAGTAAATCGTCGCCCCCGTCTCCAGTGCCAGCGCGGCAAGGTGCGCATCGGAAGTCAGGTTGCCGCCGGTGCCTGCTGCGAGCAGCAGGTTGCGCAACGCAGCCCAGTGCGCAGCGCGCGGCACGACCATCTCGACGACGGGTTGCGAAAGCCACTCATCGACGAACTGGATCGCGGCATCGGCGGTCAACGGCCGCTCAAGGATGCCGTGGCGGGTTGTGATGCGAAGGAAAGCGAGCACGACGATCCACGGCAGGCCCACGCTTTCGCTGCCGGAGAGCGCGCTTTCCCACCAGCGCCGCGCGGCCCGGTGCGCGGGCGCGTCGCGATTGATCGCATAGATCAGGAGGTTGGCGTCTACGAGGATCACTTGCGCTGGTTCATCTTGGTGACCAGCGCTTCATCTTCCAGGTGCTCGGCGATGGCCAGCGCCTTGTCCAGGTCATAGCCGGGAGCGGGCTCGCCAAGCGATAACGGCTTCAACCGATAGGGCCGTGCGGGTGCGCGCTGCTCAGCGGCAGCCAGTCCCCGGCGCAGCGTGTCGTTCACTACCTGCTTGAAGCTGGCGTCGGTCTCATGCGCGATCGCTTTCAGTTGCCTGGCGATCTGGTCGTCGATGGTCAGGGTGGTACGCATTCATTTGCCCCGGCACTCACGGAATATGCGCATCTTAGCAGTATCAAGAAAGGCATCAAAACATCAATACCGACCAGTCTATCCTGGCGCCCCTGGACAAACGGGTAAGGCTTTGTCGTTCAAGAACCCGCCCCTGCAGGTGTCGCAAGCCCAGCGCGGCAGCCGGATCGAGCCGAGCCCGCTCGCGGGCCCGCGCAACAGGAACGCGCGCGCTCTCCTGGTCCTGGATGCCGGGCAGCGCTGCCACGCTGGGACTCGACTCCGGCCGGGCAACCGCACCAACTGAAATCACGGCCGACCCTTGCCCCGGGTAACGGCCAGGGCAACCGCAAATGGCGGATAGATATGCTTGACGTACATAGATACGCTCAACATACTTGCCGGTATGATCAAGACGTGGGCAGACCGCGAGGCGGAAAAGGTTTTCAGCAACGCGGTCTCCCGCCGGCTGGGCGCGGGTGTCAGCAAAATTGCGCGAAGGAAACTGAAGATGCTCAATGCCGCAACGATCCTCGCCGACCTCCGGGTCCCGCCGGGGAACCGGCTGGAAGCCCTCAAGGGCGATCGCAAGGGCCAGCACAGCATCCGCATAAACGACCAGTACCGGGTCTGCTTCCGCTGGCGGGCCGGCGATGCCTTCGACGTCGAGATAGTGGACTACCACTGAGGAAAAGCACCATGCGCAGCCTGACGTTAAAGCCAATGCATCCGGGCGAAGTGCTCCGCGAGGAGTTCATGGTCCCGCTGGGTCTGACCGCCTACCGCGTGGCCAGGGCGATCGACGTTCCACCGAACCGCATCCAGGACATCGCGCGCGAGCGGCGGAATATCACCCCCGGCACGGCGCTACGCCTCGCGAAACTGTTCGGCACCTCCGCGGAATTCTGGATGAACCTGCAGACCCACTACGACCTCGAATGCGAGCGCGAGAGCAGTGAAGCGGCGATCGACGCGATCAAGCAGATCATCCTCGAGGCCTGACGGAGGCCACTGCCTGGCAGCCGCTT
Organism: uncultured Halieaceae bacterium; assembly: GCA_913048495.1. Classification (GTDB taxonomy): domain Bacteria; phylum Pseudomonadota; class Gammaproteobacteria; order Pseudomonadales; family Halieaceae; genus Pseudohaliea. Next base: position 1,622 of record CAJWWA010000130.1, on the reverse strand, counting down.
ATTGCGCGCCGCCGCTGACCGCGGCCGCCTCCACCACGTAGCGCAGCGGCCCGCCAGCGACAACCGCGTCGAAGGGGAAGCAGGTCACCAGTACCAGGCCGTCGGCCAGCCCGGCTTGCAGCGGCCCGGCGCGGCTGTCGAGCACGCGCTGGCGGACGACCTCGTAGTGCCGGGTCGTGCCGGCCCGGTCCGTGAGCTGCAGGCGATCGCCGGGGGCGACGGCGGCCAGCCAGGCGAAGTGTGTGTCGCGGTGGCCGGCGAGGAGGACGACCCCGGGCTCCCCCGGCATGGCCCCGGCCGGGTCCAGCCCCGGGCCGAAGGCGAGCGCCTGGCCGCTGGTGCCGTGCAGCACAAACTGCGTTCTACCCAGCGACGGCACGGCCAATCGCGCCACGGGCCAGGTATCGGCCCAGGGCCAGGGCCGCGCCGGCTTACCAGCGCCATCCTCCGCCCAGGCCCGGCCGATCAGCCACTGCGCGAGCACCGCCTTGCCGTGGATCGCCGCCGCGCCGCCGAGCAGCCAGGCGGACGCGATCAGTACCCCGGCCGCAATGACCAGCCGTGCGCGCGTCACCCGCGGCCGCTCCGCAGCGGCAGCTCCTCCGCGGCACGATCCTCCTGGCGCAGGGCGACCGCGACCACGCCGATAAAGAGAAGCAACAGCCCCGCCCAGGCCCGCGCCCGCGCCGTGGTCGCTGTCGCCGGGAACGCGAAAGGCTGCGGCGCCTGGCCCGCGGGGCGGGTGTTCGGCACCGGGCTTTTCCGGGCTTCCTCTCCCTCGGGCCGCGCGCGCCGTTCCTCGACCGCGATGAAGCTGGTGAAGGGCGTCAGCAGCTGGTGCGCCAGGGCGAGGGGCAATACCTCGGCGCGCACCTGCGCCCGGTCGGCGCCGATCTCGAGCGTGTCCAGCAGCGCCTGCGCGCGGCCCCGGGCCCAGAGCGTGCCGACACCGGGCGCGTTGCCGCTGGCCGCGTCCGCCTTGAGCGTCTGCGACCAGGCCGCACCGCCACGCCGGCCGGTCAGCACCACCTCGCCCGCGAGCGGCGTTTCCAGGGCGACGGTCTGCAGCACCGGCTGGCCCGCGTAGAGATCGGGGACGATCGACGGCACCGCGTCGACACCGGTCGGCCAGCGCACGTCGATGTCGGTCAGGACCGGGCTAGCCAGGCGCGCCAGCAGGCTGTCCATGGCCGGCCCGGCCTCCTCCCGCCGGCCGACGTGAACGAAGGTGCCGCGGCCAACTTCCGCGGCCCGGCGCATGAACCAGCTGTTGGGCGCCGCGCCGATACCGACGGTGAACAGCCGGGCCCGGCCCAGGCGCTCGCGGATGCGCGCAAACAGCGCGCGCTCGTTACCCACGGCACCGTCAGTGATGAAGACCACCTGCCGCAGCCACCCCGCAGCTTCCTCCGCATCCCTCTCTGTCGACGGCAGAGCCAGGTCCAGGGCCGGGCGCATTTCCGTGCCTCCGCGGGCATCCAGGTGGTCGACGAAGCGGCGCGCGGCGGCGAGCGCTTCCGGCGACGCCGGGCGACTTGCCGGGTATAGCGCCTCGAGCTTGTCGTCGAAGGCGATGACGTTGAAGCGGTCGCCGGGGCGCAGCGCGGCCAGGGCCGCGCGCA
>CAJWWA010000129.1 GCA_913048495.1 uncultured Halieaceae bacterium | reverse complement strand
CTTTCAAATTTCTCAACAGCAGCGGAAGCAGCGAACTGCCTTCGACGGCCTTTTGGACAGATTCCATGCTTTTCATGGTGCGCGGGCGTTCGGCGTCGCTGACGCTTGCCAAGACGGCCTCGGCGACCGCCGCCGTACAGGCCCGCGCATCGGCGAGGCCACTGGCACCGGTACCGGCATTGGCATTGCCGGTGTTGATGAGCAGGTAACGGGGGGCGGCCTGGGCCAGGTGCTCGCGGGCGAGGTGTACCGGCGCCGCACAGAAGGCATTGCGGGTGAACACGGCGGCGCAGCGGCTGCCCGGGGCGGCCTCGAGGAGGACCACGTCCGGCCGGTTGGCGTAGCGCACGCCGGCAGCCACGGTGGCCAGGCGGAGGCCGCAGACTGGCAGCAGCGCGTCCGCCAGCTCAGGGCTTGTCATCTACCGGGCCCGCCTTATAGCGCGCCGTGGCACTGCTTGTATTTCTTCCCGCTGCCACAGGGGCAGGGCTCGTTGCGGCCCACCTTGGGCTGCTCGCGGGTGAAGGGCTGCTGCTGCCCGCCCTCGCCCGCTGCCGCTGCGGCACCCGCCGCGGCTGCCGCGCCCTGGGCGGGGCCGGCGCCACCGCCCGGGGCGGCCTCGGCCTCCTCGGCCAGCGCCGACGCCGCGGCGTGCTGGAAGGCCAGCTTCTCGCGCTCCGCCGCTTCCCGGCGCCGCTGCTCGATGAGCTCGGACTCGTCCTCGCTGCGCACGCGCACGTGGGACAGGAACTTCACCACCTCGTACTTGAGGTTCGAGAGCAGGGACTGGAACAGCGCGAAGGACTCGCGCTTGTACTCCTGCTTCGGGTTCTTCTGCGCGTAGGCGCGCAGGTGGATACCCTGGCGCAGGTGATCCATGGTCGCCAGGTGTTCCTTCCACAGCGTGTCGAGCACCTGCAGCATGATCTGCTTCTCGATCTTGCGCATGTCCGGGCCCACCTGCTCGCACTTGGCGTCGTAGGCGGCCTGGATAGCCTCGAGGATGCGCTCGCGCAGGCCCTGCTCGTCGAGCTTGTCGTCCTCGTCGAGCCACTGCTGCAGGGGCAGCTCGATGGCGAACTCCGCCTCCAGCTGGCGCTCGAGCCCGGGGATGTCCCACTGCTCTTCCACGCTCATGGGCGGCACGTAGCTGTCGATGGCCTCGTTCACCACGTCCGCGCGGATCGCCGTGATGGTGTCATAGATGTCCGCCTCGTCCAGCAACTCGTTGCGCTGCTGGTAGATGATCTGGCGCTGGTCGTTGGCGACGTCGTCGTATTCGAGGAGCTGTTTGCGGATGTCGAAGTTGCGGCCCTCGACCTTGCGCTGCGCCTTCTCGATGGCGTTGGTGACCATGCGGTGCTCGATGGCCTCGCCCTTCTCCATCCCCAGCGCCTGCATGAAGCCCTTCACCCGGTCGGAGGCGAAGATGCGCATGAGGTTGTCCTCGAGGGACAGGTAGAAGCGCGTGACCCCCGGGTCGCCCTGGCGGCCGGCGCGGCCGCGGAGCTGGTTGTCGATGCGCCGGGACTCGTGGCGCTCCGTGCCGAGGATGTGCAGGCCGCCGGCCTCGAGCACCTTGTCCTGGCGCGCCTTCCAGGCGGTGCGTATTTCTTCGCGCTTCGCCTCATCGATATCGCCGGCCGCGGCCAGTTCCGCGTCGAGGTTGCCGCCGAGGACGATGTCGGTGCCGCGGCCGGCCATGTTGGTGGCGATGGTCACCACGCCCGGGCGGCCGGCCTGGGCGATGATCTCGGCTTCCTGCTCGTGGTACTTGGCGTTCAGGACCTTGTGCTCGATGCCCGCCTTGCGGAAACGCTTCGACAGCTCCTCGGAGTTCTCGACGGAGGCCGTGCCCACCAGCACCGGGGCGTCCTCTTCGATGCAGGCCTTCACGTCCTCGACGATGGCGTCGAATTTCTCCTCGCGGGTGAGGTAGACGAGGTCGTTGAGGTCCTTGCGCACCATCGGCTTGTTGGTGGGGATGACCAGCACCTCGAGGCCGTAGATTTGCCGGAACTCGAAGGCCTCCGTGTCCGCGGTGCCGGTCATGCCGGACAGCTTCTCGTAGAGGCGGAAGTAGTTCTGGAAGGTGGTGGAGGCGAGCGTCTGGCTCTCGGCCTGGATGGCGACGCCCTCCTTCGCCTCGATGGCCTGGTGCAGGCCCTCGGAGAGGCGCCGGCCGGGCATGGTGCGCCCGGTGTGCTCGTCGATGAGCACGACCTGGCCGCCCTGCACGATGTACTCCACGTCGCGGTGGTACAGCACGTGGGCGCGCAGCCCGGAGTGCACGTGGTGCAGCAGCTGCAGGTTGGTCGCCGCGTACAGGCTGTCGCCCTCCTCGAGCAGCCCGGCCTCGGTCAGCAGGCCCTCGACAAACTCGTGGCCCTCCTCGGTGAGCTCGACCTGCCGCGCCTTCTCGTCGACGCTGTAGTGGCCGGCGTCTTCCTCGGTGGCCGCCCGCAGCCGCGGGATCAGCGTGTTGATACGCTTGTAAAGCTCGGAGCTGTCCTCGGAGGCGCCGGAGATGATCAGCGGCGTGCGCGCCTCGTCGATGAGGATCGAGTCCACCTCGTCGACGATGGCGAAGGCCAGTTCGCCCTGCAGCTTGTCCTCCAGGGTGAAGGCCATGTTGTCGCGCAGGTAATCGAAGCCGAACTCGTTGTTGGTGCCGTAAATGACGTCGCAGCGGTAGGCCGCGCGCTTCTGCTCGGGCAGCTGGCCGGAGCGGATGACACCCACCTGCAGGCCGAGGAACTCGTAGAGCGGCCCCATCCAGCCGGCGTCGCGGCCGGCCAGGTAGTCGTTCACCGTCACCAGGTGCACGGGGCTGCCGGTGAGGGCGTTCAGGTAGGCCGGCAGCGTAGCCACGAGGGTCTTGCCCTCACCGGTGCGCATCTCGGCGATCTTGCCCTCGTGCAGGGCCATGCCGCCGATGAGCTGCACGTCGAAGTGGCGCATGCCGAGCACCCGCCGGCTGGCTTCGCGGCAGACCGCGAAGGCGTCCGGGAGGACGGCGTCGACGCTCTCGCCGCCGGCGAGGCGCTCGCGGAACTCGTCGCTCTTCGCGGCCAGGGCCGCGTCGTCGAGGGCCTGCAGCGGCTCCTCGAGGGCGTTGATCTTGCGCACGATCTTGCGCAGGCGCTTCAGCTCCCGCTCGTTGCGGGTACCGAAGACTTTCTTCAGGGCCTTGTTAATCATCGTCTAAGCATTTTCCGTAGCGAAGGCGGCGCGCTGCGCCTGCGCCTGGTGCATCGCGCGGCGGGACGCCGGGACGAAATCATCGGGATGCAGAGGTGCGGCCGGCCGCCGTGGCCGGGAGCACCGGCTCAGGCCGGGCGCGGCGACCGATGGCGCCGCGATAAAGGCCGGAAGTGTCGCATATCGGCCCCGCTTTTGCCATCGCGGTGGCCGGAAAAGACCGGCAGGAAGACACCCCGGGCGCCGCTGTGCAACCGGCGCCCGGGGCTGTGGCCTGGCCAGGCCTGGCCGGGTCAGTCGGCCTGGCGGCGCAGGAAGGTGGGGATGTCGAAGTACTCCCCGCCCACGGCTTCCGCCGTGGCCGCGGCCGCACCGCCGGCCGCCGCACGACGACGCGCCGGGGGCGTGTCGTAGTCGCGGTAGTCGGGCTGCGCGGGCTCGGCCGGGGCCTCCTCGCTCGCGGCCGGCTGCTGCGGCTGCGGGGCCGCGGCGCGCCGGGGCGCGGAGTCGACCACCTGCAGCGGCACCCGCGCCGCCTCGGCGCCGAGGCCCGTGGCGACCACGGTCACCCGCAGTTCGTCGGCAAGCTCGGGATCGATCACCGTGCCGACCACCACCGTGGCCTCCTCGGACGCGAACTCCTCGATCGTGTCACCCACCTCGGAAAACTCGCCCAGGGACAGGTCGAGGCCGGCGGTAATGTTGACCAGGATGCCGCGCGCGCCCTCGAGATCGATATCGTCGAGCAGCGGGCTGTTGATGGCGCGCTCGGCGGCTTCGCGGGCCCGGTTCTCGCCGCGGGAGCTGCCCGTACCCATCATCGCCATGCCCATCTCCGACATCACCGTGCGCACGTCGGCAAAGTCGACATTGATCATGCCGGGGCGGATGATCAGGTCGGCAATGCCCTGTACCGCGCCGAGGAGGACGTTGTTGGCCTCCTTGAAGGCGTCGAGCAGGCTGGTGTTCTTGCCGAGCACGTCGAGCAGCTTCTCGTTGGGAATGGTGATCAGCGAGTCCACGTGCTGCTGCAGCTCGGCGATCCCGTTGTGGGCGATGCTCAGGCGCTTTTTGCCCTCGAAGGGGAAGGGCCGGGTGACCACGGCGACCGTGAGGATGCCCAGCTCGCGGGCGACCTCGGCCACCACCGGCGCGCCGCCGGTACCGGTGCCGCCGCCCATGCCGGCGGTGATGAACACCATGTCGGCGCCGCGCAGCGAATCGGCGATCCGGTCGCGGTCCTCCATGGCCGCCGCCCGGCCGATGTCCGGGTTGGCGCCCGCGCCGAGGCCCTTGGTGATGTCGCCACCGAGCTGCAGCACCGTGCGCGCATCGATGTCGGACAGGGCCTGCGAATCGGTGTTGGCGCAGATGAAATCCACGCCCTCGACGCTGTTGTCGATCATGTGCTTGACGGCATTGCCGCCACCACCACCGACGCCGATCACCTTGATAACCGCGTTCTGCGGTACGTTATCGATCAGTTCAAACATGGTCTTACTCCCCTTTTTTGCACAGGAACCGCGCGCTGCGCGGCGTTGAAAAATCGCTGTTCCACTTAAAAATTGCTGCCGAACCACTGGCGCAGCCGGGCCCACCAGCCCGGCCCCGCCTCGCCGCTCACGAGCAGCCCGCGGGACGCCTCCCCAGGGTGCTGCGCGGCGTAGTGCAGCAGCCCGCAGGCGGTGGCGTAGACCGGGTTGCGCACGATGTCCGCCATGCCCTGCACCGCCTGCGGGTAACCCACCCGCACGGGCATGTGGAAGATCTCCTCGGCGAGCTCCACGACGCCTTCCATCTTCGAGGTGCCGCCGGTGAGCACGATGCCCGCGGGCACCATGTCCTCGTAGCCACTGCGCCGCAGCTCACCCTGGACCAGGGTGAACAGCTCGTCGTAGCGCGGCTCCACCACCTCGGCGAGGGACTGCCGGGAGAGGTCCCGCGGCGGCCGGTCGCCGACGCTGGGTACCTTGATGGTCTGGTCTGCGCCGGCGAGCTGGGTCAGCGCGCAGGCGTACTTGATCTTGATTTCCTCGGCGTACTGCGACGGCGTGCGCAGCGCCATGGCGATGTCGTTGGTGACCTGGTCGCCGGCGATGGGAATAACGCCGGTGTGGCGGATCGCCCCTTCCGTGAACACGGCGATGTCGCTGGTGCCGCCGCCGATGTCGACGATGCACACGCCCAGCTCGCGCTCGTCGTCGGTGAGCACGGCGTGGCTGCTGGCGAGCTGCTCGAGGATCACCTCCTCCACCTCGAGGCCGCAGCGGCGGATGCACTTCTCGATGTTCTGCGCCGCGTTTACCGCGCAGGTCACCAGGTGCACTTTCGCCTCCAGGCGCACCCCGGACATGCCGAGGGGCTCGCGGATGCCCTCCTGGTTATCGATGACGTATTCCTGCGGCAGGATGTGCAGCACTTTCTGGTCCGCGGGGATGGCCACGGCCTTGGCCGCGTCCAGCACCTGCTCCACGTCCGCGGGGGCGACTTCCTGGTCGCGGATGGCGACGATGCCGTGCGAGTTCAGGCTGCGCACGTGGCTGCCGGCGATGCCCACGTAGACCGAGTGGATCTGGCAGCCGGCCATGAGCTCGGCCTCCTCCACGGCGCGCTGGATCGACTGCACCGTGGACTCGATGTTCACCACCACGCCCTTCTTCATGCCCTTGGACGGGTGCGAGCCGATGCCGACGATCTCGATCTGGCCCGACGGGTCCACCTCGCCGACGATCGCGACGACCTTGGAGGTGCCGATGTCCAGCCCGACGATCATGTTCCTGTCCTTTGAACCTGCCATGGTCTCGCCAGTCCCCTCACTGTCCCCGGTCGGCTTCCACGGCGGCGACCTGCGCCGGCTCGTGGAAGGTCACTGCAGCACCGCTCGCGTAACGCATGTCGACGCTGGCGACCTCGGCCCCGCGGGCCTGGAGGTCATTGCGGTACAAGTCGATAAAGCGCTGCACCCGCAGCAGGAAATCCTCGCTGCCCAGGCGCAGGTGCAGGCCCCCGGCCAGCCGCGCCTCGAGCTGGCCCCGCTCGTCCTGGCGCAGCGTGGTCACGGCCAGGTCCAGCGGCGCCAGCATGTCGCGCAGGCGCTGGTAGTAGTCCATCAGGCGCTGCTCGCTCCCGGGCGGGCCGTCGAGTGTGGGCAGGCCCTGCCAACGCTCCGCGGCGCGGGTGCGGAACACCGCCGCCTCGTGGTTCAGGAAGCCCTCCTCGCCCCAGCGCGCGATGGGCAGCTGCTCCTGCACGGTGATCTCCAGCGTGTCCGGCCAGCGCCGGCGCACCGCCGCCTCGTAGACCCAGGGCAGCTCCTCGAGGTGGCCGCGCAGCGCATCGAGGTCGGCGCCGACGAAGCCGCCCTCGAGCGCCCCGGCCACGACCCGGCGCACCTCGTCGCGCTGCACGTTCTCGAGCTTGCCGGCGACGGCGATGCGGCCCACGGGCATGGCTTCGAGGCCCTCCCAGGCGCGATGCGCGAGCACCGCGACCAGCGCCAGCGCACAGCACAGCAGCAGGCCGTTGCACCAGCGGCCCACGCTGGCCCGCGCCGGCAGGTGTTCGCGCCAGCCGAAGGTCCTGCGCCGGCTCGCCGCCGGCCGCTGCCTGCGCCGCGTCGCCATCAGCGCACCCCCCAGGCCCGCAGGCTCTCGGCGATGATGCGGGTCACCAGGTCCTCCAGGCTGAGGCCGGCCGCCCGCGCCGCCATGGGCACGAGGCTGTGGTCGGTCATGCCCGGCACCGTGTTCACCTCCAGCAGCTGGAAGCCGTGCAGCAGGTCGCGCATCACGTCGACGCGTCCCCAGCCGTGGCAGTCGAGGCCGCGGAAGGCGGCCAGCGCCAGCTCGCCGAGGGCGGCCTCGTCGATGGCGTCGAGGCCGCTCGGGATCTCGTAGCGGGTGTCGTTCGCGATGTACTTGGCGTGGTAGTCGTAGAAGCCCTCCGCGGCCTCCAGGCGGATGCTCGGCAGCGCTTCATCGCCGAGGATCGCCACGGTGTACTCGGGGCCGTCGATGAAGCGCTCGGCGATCACGCCGGTGCCGTGGCCGCGGGCGACCAGGTAGGCCTCGGCGAGCTCCGCCGGCGTCGCCGCGGGCGCCATGCCGATGCTGGAGCCCTCGCCCACGGGCTTCACGAAGACCTTGTCGAAGCGCTCGATGACGGCCTCCCAGTCGCTGTCCTCGCTGAGCTCCACGAAGGGCGCGGTGGGCAGCCCCTGGCCCAGCCAGAGCTGCTTGCTGCGGCGCTTGTCCATGGCCAGCGCGGAGCCGAGCACGCCGCTGCCGCTGTAGGGCAGGTGCAGCGTTTCCAGCGCGCCCTGCACCGTGCCGTCCTCGCCGCCCGGGCCGTGCAGCACGTTGAAGACGAAGCTGACGTCCTCGAGGCGCTCCAGCCAGTCGCGGCCAGCCGTATCGATGCGGCGCACGCGGAAGCCGGCGCTCTCCAGCGCCCGCGCCACGGTATCGCCGCTTTTCAGGGACACCTCGCGCTCCGCCGACTCGCCGCCGAGGAGCACGGCGACCAGGCCGTGGCGGATGGTCTCGATGTTCATGCGCCCACCCCCGGCAGCCCCTCGGCCGCGAGCTGCCGCGCCAGGCCGGCGATGTCGCCGGCGCCCTGGGTCACCACCACGTCCCCGTCCGCGAGCAGCGCCGCCAGCGTCGCCGGCACGTCGGCGGCATCCTTCACGTACACGGGCTCGAGCTGCCCGCGCTGGCGGATGCTGCGCGCGAGGGAGCGGCTGTCGGCGCCGGGCACGGGGCTCTCGCCGGCCGGGTAGACCTCGAGGAGCAGCAGCACGTCGCTCTCGGAGAGCACGGCCACGAAGTCTTCGTACAGGTCCCGGGTGCGGCTGTAGCGGTGCGGCTGGTAGAGCATGACCAGGCGCCGCTCCGGCCAGGCCTGGCGCACCGAGGCCAGCGTCGCCCGCACTTCTGTCGGGTGGTGGCCGTAGTCGTCGACCAGCAGCGCGCTGCCATCGGGCAGCGCCAGTTCGCCGAGGAGCGAGAAGCGGCGGCCCACGCCGGCGAACTGCGCCAGGCTCTCGGCGATCGCGGCATCGGCCACGCCCTGGTCCGTCGCCACGGCGATGGCTGCCGTGGCATTGAGCACGTTGTGCCGGCCGGGCATGGCGAGGTCCACCGGCAGCGGCGCCGCCGGCGCCGGCCGCCGCACCGTGAAGCGGGTGCGCAGGCCCCGGGTCTCCAGGTCCGTGATGCGGTAGTCGGCGTCCTCGGCAAAGCCGTAGGTGAGCGTCGGCCGGCCGACCCGGGGCAGCAGCCGGCGCAGCACCGGGTCGTCGAGGCAGAGCACCGCCAGGCCGTAGAACGGCAGGTTGTGCAGGAAGCCGACGAAGGTCTCCTCGAGGCGGCCGAAGTCGCCGCCGTAGGTCTCCATGTGGTCGGCCTCGATATTGGTGATCACGGTCACCATGGGCTGCAGGTGCAGGAAGGAGGCATCGCTCTCGTCGGCCTCGGCGACGAGGAAGCGGCTGGCGCCGAGCTGCGCGTTGCTGCCGGTGCTGTTCACGCGGCCGCCGATGACGAAGGTCGGGTCGAGGCCGCCGGCGGCGAACACCGCGGCGATGAGGCTGGTGGTCGTGGTCTTGCCGTGGGTGCCGGCCACGGCGATGCCGTAGCGGTAGCGCATGAGCTCCGCCAGCATCTCGGCCCGCGGCACCACCGGGATGCGCGCGGCCTGGGCGGCCGCGAGCTCCGGGTTGTCCGCGGGTACGGCGCTGGAGGTGACGACCACGTCGGCCCCCGCGATGTGCTCGCCGCTGTGGCCGAGGCGGATCGAGACGCCGATGGCGCGCAGGTGGTCGGTGACGCTGCTCGCGCGCAGGTCCGAGCCGCTGACGTCGTAGCCGAGGTTGACCAGCACCTCGGCGATGCCGCACATGCCCGTGCCGCCGACCCCGATCATGTGGATGTGGCGCACCCGGCGCATCTCCGGCACGGCGTAGGCTTCCCGCGCGGCCATCACAGCAGGGCCTCGCAGCGGTCCGCGACCGCAGCGGCCGCGTCGGGGCGGGCGCAGCCGCGGGCG
>CAJWWA010000128.1 GCA_913048495.1 uncultured Halieaceae bacterium | reverse complement strand
TTCGTCGCGGTCGCGATAGGCCAGTACGATGCCGAAGCGGTCGTCCGCGAGCCGGGCGGTGATGGAGCGGCGCTCGTTCAGCTGAGCGAGCATCTGCGCAAAGGCGTGGATGACCTCGTCGCCCTGTTCCTCGCCGTAGAGTTCGTTGACGAGGTGGAAGCGGTCGATGTCCAGGAGCAGGAACGCGTGCTGCACGTCGTTGCGCTGGGCGTGCTCGACCGTGCGCTTCAGCCGCTGGCGGAGTGTTTCCGCGTTGAGCAGCCGCGTCTGCGGGTCGTGGGTGCGCCGGAACGTCAGCCGTTCCTGGGCGCGCGCCAGGGTGCCGTAGATACCCTGGTCGAGCACGGACATGCGGTCCAGGGGGTCCGGCGGTGCCAGCCCGTGGCTGAGTTTGCGGGCGAGCTGCAGGCGCGTGAGCTCGCCGACCTTCTGCCCCAGGTCGTTGACGAAGGCGAAGCGCTCGCGGTCGTCGCTGATCCAGACCAGGCGCATGCGCTTGCGGTGGCCCTTGCGGTCGCGGTAGCTCATCACCGTGCCGGTGCGAAGCTGGTCCACGCGCTTCAGCCAGCGGTGCAGCCGCGGCAGCTGTTCCAGGCGCTCGTCCTCGGGCTCGCCATCGGCGTCCAGCGGCGCCTCGACCGGCAGCGTTTCCAGCGGCTCTTCGCCCGAGAGCACGGCCTTCAGGTCGCGCAACGCCCTGCCGTGGGTCACGTTGTCGGGCTGGGCCCGCCTGATTTCCTCGCGCAGCTGGTCGAGCTGCCGGCGCAGGGCCTCCGGCAGCCGTGACGGCGCATTGCCCGCCTCGGCGGCCTCGAGCGCCGCGCACACCGCCTCGAGGGTGGCCACCTGCTCGCGCCAGGGCGCCGAGCCTTCCCCCTCGCGCACGACGGTCTGCCGCAGCAGGTCGCGCCAGCCGGCATCGAGGAGCTCGAGCAGTACCCGCGGTGCGGCCGGGGGCTTGATGTAGGCGGCGAGCAGGCGGTCGACGGTGCGCCAGGCGCGGCGGAGCTGCTCCCGCCCCTCCATGCCGCTGATAACGCGGTCGATGTTCTTGTTCAGCGTGCGCTCGTGCTGCTGGACCAGCGAGCCGAGGCGGCCGAGTGCGTCATCGAACACGGCGCTGTCGTCCGCGTAGCCGGAGGCGACCAGGGCGACGATTTCCTCGAGCTTCCTTTCCAGGACCCGGTTGGGGAAATTCTCCGTGGTCGCCAGCCGCGACAGCTTGTCGAGGAACTTGTGGGCCGGGTGGCCCGGGTCGGCGAAGAAGCGCGGTTCAAGCAGTGACAGCCGGGCCAGGGGTATGCGCAGGCGCTCGAGGAGGGGCTTCACGCCCTCGCTGATATCCAGGTTGCCGCGCATGGTGCTGAAGACGTCATCGACGAACTCGAGCCGGTTGCCGGCTTCACCGCCGAGCGCGCTGCGCACCGAGGGGTCCACGCTCTCGCCGGCGAGGAGGTTGCGCAGGGGGCCGACCTCGCCGTCGCCTGCCTGCGTCGCGTTCTGCAGGGCGAGGAGGGCGGCGGCCACCGTCTCGGCGGAAGCCGCGGGCGCGGCGGGTTCTGCCTCGTCCGCCGGCGGCGCTTCTTCCTGCTCCGTTGCCTGCCGGGTCTTCAGGGCGTTGACGACGGCGTCGTAGATGGCCTCGTGCTTCTGCCGCGGTGCGCGCGCGGGCTCCGGCTCCGCGGCTTCCGCTGGCGCCGGGGCGCTGTCTGCGGGCGTCTCCGGACGCTGCGGGACCACCGGTTCACCGGCGCCCGTATCCCCGGTTTCGCGCTCGCGCTCCCCGCGCGGCGACCGGCGCGGCGCGTCGCGCTGGAATTCGATGATCGAACCGCCGCGGTAGAGCTCGTCCTCGAGCCCGGGCCGGAGGCCGGCCTCGGCGAGGTTGCCATTGATGCGCGCGTAGAAGCCGGTGAGCTTGCGCACCCACTCGTGGTGGAAGAAGCGCAGGCTCTGCCGCAGCGCCTCGGGCGAGAAGCCGAGCGCGTGCAGCGCCTCCTCGAGAGCGCGGCACTGGTAGGCCGGGTGGAAGAGCGCCTTAGCCTGCGCCGCGCCGAGCCCGAACAGGTCGCTGACCCTGAGCGTGAGGCTCTCGAGGTCGATGCGGAAGCGCTGCAGCGCGTCGTTGATGATGCGCTCGACCTCCAGCCGCTCTTCCATCTCCGAGAAATTGACCAGGTCGAGGTGGCTCGCGTCAGCGTCCTCGAGCGATGCGAAGCGCGTTTCACGCTCTTTTTCCGGGTCCCTGAGCTGCGCGCGCAGGCTGTCCGTGAACAGATCGCGGAAGCGATCGTTGTTGCGCTTGAGATGGTTCAGGGCGTCGTAGTACGACTGCCTGGCCTGCGTATTCTGGCGGGTGGACGTGGCGAGGTCGAAGAGAAAGTCGGCCAGGCTGTTGACGAAGCCGCGCAGCCCCTCGTCGATTTCCGCAAGCCCGAGCTCGACCTGGTCGCGGTAGAGCGCACCGGCGCTTTCCGGGGTCCAGGGTTCGCCTGCGATGAACATACCCAGCGCGCGCGCCGCGGCGGCATCGACGCCATCGCGGATACTGAGATCCAGCCACTCACCGGCATATCCGTTGAGGAACACGCTGAGGGACAGGCGTTGCCCGCCCGGCCCGGCCAGCTCGAGTCCGGCGGGCTTGTTGCCCGCCCAGGCCAGCGTTTCGCCCAGGCTGCCCGCGAAGAGCACCGCACCGACACCGCGCACCGCGACCCGGCCGTCGGAGGCCACACCCTGTGGCAGGATCAACCGTCCCCGGTAGAACTCCTGTTCCCGCTTGCCCCTGTCCATAGCCTGGCCGCGCTCCCTGATGGCGCTCACGATAGCTTGCGTCGGCGCACTGCACAAGCAGCGTGGCCCGGCTCGACCCCCCGTTGCAGCCGGGTTAGCCTGTGCGCCGGCGAGGTGTCGGAGCGAGGGAGACGGGGTGGACGGAAAGCGCGACGTGCGGCTGGAGCCGGGGTGGCTGCGCCTGCTCGGGGACGAATTCGAGCAGCCCTACATGCGGGCGCTCTCGGCCTTCCTGCGCGAACGTCGCGCCGCGGGCGCCACGATCTTTCCGCCCGGCCCGGAACTGTTCAATGCCTTCTGGTATACGCCGCCGGAGCGCGTCTCGGTTGTCATCCTCGGCCAGGATCCGTACCACGGCCCGGGGCAGGCCCACGGGCTCTGCTTCTCGGTGCGCCCGCAGGTGCCGCTGCCGCCCTCGCTGCGCAACATCTACCAGGAGCTCGAGGCCGACCTCGGTATTCCTCCCGCGGCGCACGGCTCGCTGGTGGCCTGGGCCCGCCGCGGCGTGCTGCTGCTGAACAGCGTGCTCAGCGTGGAGCAGGGCCGGGCCGGTGCGCACCAGGGCAAGGGCTGGGAACGCTTCACGGACCGCGTGGTCTCGCTGCTCGATGCCGAGGAGCGCGGCCTGGTGTTCATGCTCTGGGGCAGCTACGCGCAGAAGAAAGGGGCGCAGATCGACGGCCGGCGCCACTGCGTGCTGCGCGCACCGCACCCCTCGCCGCTGTCGGCGCACCGGGGGTTCTTCGGCTGCCGGCACTTCAGCCAGGCCAACGACTGGCTTGCTGCCCGCGGTGCCGAGCCGGTCGACTGGCAGCTGCCCTCGCTGGGAGAAGCCGAGCGCCTTGCCGCTCAGCCCCCGTCCGCTCAGTCCTCGGTCACGGGATAGGGCAGGGCACAGGGCTCCAGCGCCTCCCCGGCTGCGCCGCGCAGCGGGCGGCCGATGTCCTCGACCCGGGCCAGGGCCGCGAGCCAGCTCGTCCCGGTGCTGTCGCCGACACAGCGCAGGACTTCGGCGCAGGCGTTTCCATCCGCGTCCGCGAGCTTTTCGCCCGGCACTGCCGCCGCCGCGAGGCGGCCCTGCCAGAGCCCCCAGCGTTTCTTCGCCCGGCCGCGGTAGTGCAGCCGGGCCACCACTTCCTGCCCGGTGTAGCACCCCTTGCGGAAACTGACCAGCCCGGCCCGGTCGTAGTTCAGGGCCTGCGGCAGCTGGGCCTCCGCCTGCCCCTCGCCCAGGCGGAGCAGACCGCGGCGCAGCTCGCGCGCGCGCCAGTCCGCCTCGGCACCGGTGCCGGCCGCTTCGAGGCGGTCGCGCAGGGCGCTGCCGCCGTCGCCGGTCAGGAACAGCTCGAAGGCCGTGCCGGCCGCGTCGCAGCAGACGGCCAGCCAGCCGTCGCCCGCCGCGCAGGCGTTCTCACCGGTCGGGAAGCTACCGGCGGCGTCGTGCAGCGCAGCGGCCGCGCCGTCGCCCCAGAGGGCACAGGGCTGCCAGCGGTCGCGGGCGGGCTGTACGGTGATACGCGAGAACATGGCGTAGCGGCCGAGCACCGTGGCCGTGTGCTCCGCGAGCGCGCTGCCGACCCGGAGCAGGCCGTGGTCGGGTGCCGGCAACAGTAGCCGCAGGTCGGCGACCACCCGCCCCTGCGCGTTGCACAGGGCGCCGGGCACGCTGGTGCCCGGCGCCGCCGCCCGGGTATCGCAGGTGAGCTGCCCCTGCAGGAATTCGGCGATGCCGGCGCCCTCGAGGGCGAGTACGCTGTCTTCGCTGAGTTCCGAGAAACGGCTGTCGGTCATGCGCTGCCTCCGTGTACCGCGGCGGGGCCCGGCGGCGACGGACACGTTATACTGCGCCGCCCTGGGCCCATGGAGTGATGGCGATGATACGGGAAAACGACCACCAGCGGATGCGCTGGGCGAGCCGCCGCGGCATGCTCGAGCTCGATCTCGTGCTGGCGCCGTTCGTCGAGGGCGTTTACCCGACCCTGGGGGAAGCCGACCGGGCCTGCTACCAGCGCCTCATGGAATGCGAGGACCAGGAACTCTACGCCTGGTTTCTCGGCCGGGAGGCGCCCGAAGATCCGGCCCTGGCCGCGCTCGTTCGCCGTATCGTTGCCCACAAGCGCGGCGAGGGCGCCTGAGCGGGTCAGCGCGAGCTTCTGACTCAGGGCACCAGGATCGTGTCCCGGGCCTCGGGGAGCATTTCCGGGTAGTCGAGGGTGTAGTGCAGGCCGCGGCTCTCGCGGCGTGAAATCGCGCAGCGGATCATGAGTTCGGCCACCATGGCGAGGTTGCGCAGCTCGAGCAGGTCGTTGCTGATCTTGTAATTGCTGTAGTACTCCGCGATCTCCGCCTGCAGCAGCTCCGCGCGGTGCAGCGCCCGCTCCAGGCGCTTGTTGGTGCGCACGATGCCGACGTAGTCCCACATGAAGCGCCGGAGCTCATCCCAGTTGTGCGAGATCACCACGTCCTCGTCGGAGTCGGTGACCTGGCTCTCGTCCCAGGGCGGCAGCGCCGGCGCCGCCGGGGCGGCGGCCCGGTTGGCCGCGATATGGGCCGCCGCGGCGCGGGCGAAGACGATGCACTCGAGCAGCGAGTTGCTGGCCATGCGGTTGGCCCCGTGCAGCCCCGTGAAGGAGCACTCGCCGATCGCGTAGAGCCCGGCGAGGTCGCTGCGGCCGTCGCGGTCGACGACGATGCCGCCACAGGTGTAGTGGGCCGCGGGCACAACGGGGATGGGTTCCGAGGCGAGGTCGATGCCGAAGTCGCGGCAGCGCGCCATGATGGTCGGGAAATGGGCTTCGAGGAAATCCCGCGGCTTGTGGCTGATGTCGAGGTAGACGCAGTCGACCCCCAGGCGCTTCATCTCGTGGTCGATGGCCCGGGCAACCACGTCCCGCGGCGCCAGCTCCGCGCGCTCGTCGAAGCGCGGCATGAAGCGCTCGCCGCCCGGCAGCCGCAGCACGGCCCCCTCGCCGCGCAGCGCCTCGGAGACCAGGAAGGACTTGGCCCGCGGGTGGTACAGGCAGGTCGGGTGGAACTGGTTGAACTCTAGGTTGGCGACGCGGCAGCCCGCCCGCCAGGCCATGGCGATGCCGTCGCCGCTGGCCCCGTCGGGGTTGCTGGTGTAGAGGTAGGCCTTGCTGGCTCCGCCCGTGGCGAGGACCACCGCCGGCGCCTCGAAGAGATCCACGTGCTCGCTGTCGAGGTCGAGGATGTAGGCGCCGTGGCAGTGTCCGTCGCGGACGACGAGGTCGACGGCGATGCGGTCCGTGAACACCTCGATGTTGTCCGCCGCCCGGACGCGCTCGCCGAGGACATCGCCGATGGCGCGGCCGGTCTGGTCGGCGGCGTGGATGATGCGGCGGTGGGAGTGGCCGCCCTCCATGGTCAGGTGGAACTCGTGGCCCTGCTCAGCCTCGCGGCGGTCGAAGTGCACGCCCTGGTCCACCAGCCAGTCGACGCAGGCCCGGCTGTTGGCCACGGTGTACTCGACGATGTCGCGGTGGCAGAGGCCGCCGCCGGCGCGGAGCGTATCCTCCACGTGGGACGCCACGCTGTCGCGGTCGTGCAGCACTGCGGCCATGCCGCCCTGCGCCCAGTAGGTCGAGCCCTGCTCGAGGTCCCCCTTGGTGATCACGGCGACCCGCAGCGTCGCCGGCAGGCTGAGGGCGGCGGTCAGCCCCGCGGCGCCGCTGCCGATCACCAGCACGTCGTGGCGCCAGTGGTGACCCATCAGGCGCGGCCCCGGGGGCGCGGAGCTGGCTGCGGCGCCGGCCGCGCGGCCTTGCGCTGCTCTGCCATGTAAAGGTCGCGAAAGTGCAAAAGAGGGCGCGCCGTGAGAAGCTTGGCGCGAGTATAAACGAGCCGCCTGAGCATTGGTAAACGCATCCCGTGACGGACTTTTCGGCAATTGTTGGCAGCTGCGGGCGAGCGTGGTCGCGGCCCGTTGAACTTCCCTGCGGGGCTGTGGTCTATGGGGCCAGCCACAGGGAAGGGCCACGGAACGGCGTCGCCGGCGCCGGGTCGCGACGCAGCAGGGAGAGCCAGCGCCGGTGACGGCCGAAGCGACGGACAAGCAACTGGTCGACCGCGTGCAGCGCGGGGACAACCGCGCCTTTGACCTCCTGGTGCTGAAGTACCAGCACCGGATCCTCGGCCTGGTGAGTCGCTACGTGCAGGACGCGGACGAGGTGCAGGACGTCACCCAGGAGGCCTTCATCAAGGCCTACCGGGCGCTGCCGGGGTTCCGCGGTGACAGCGCGTTCTACACCTGGCTCTACCGCATCGCGATCAACACCGCGAAGAACCATCTCGTGTCGCGGTCGCGGCGGCCCCCGGGGGCGGATGTCGAGGTGGAGGATGCCGAGCACTTCGAGAGCGGCGGTGCCCTGCGGGATCTCGAGAACCCCGAGAACGCCCTGTTCGGCGAGGAACTGAAGGCGGTGGTGGAAGCTGCCATCGAGGAATTGCCGGAAGATTTACGGACCGCGGTAACGTTGCGGGAATTTGATGGTCTCAGTTACGAGGACATCGCCGATGTCATGGAGTGCCCGGTGGGCACCGTGCGGTCGCGGATCTTCCGCGCCCGCGAAGCCATCGACATCCGGGTCCGGGCCCAGCTTGCCGGAGAGCCGGCAGCGGGCCGGAGGAAAAACCAGTGAACGGTTGGAGTAAGGCATGAACGAGGCACTGCGCGAATCCCTGTCGGCGGTCATGGACGGGGAGGGTGACGACCTCGCCCTGCGCCGGCTGCTGGCGCGTTCCGAGGACGCGGAGCTGCGGGCCACCTGGTCCCGCTACCACCTCGCCCGGGATGCGCTGACGGGCCATGCGGCCGCAGTCAGCGTGGATATCTCCGGCGCGGTCCGGCAGGCCATCGACGCGGAGGCGGTGCCGCGGCGCAGGGCCGCGGGCAGCTGGCGCTCCGTCGCGAGTTTCGCCATCGCCGCCTCGGTGACGGCGGTTGTCGTGCTCGGCGGCCGGGAACTCGCCGGCGTCGGCGACCGGCCCGGCGCGGCGCCCGTGGCGGCGCCGGTCGGGCTGGTCAACACCATCGGTGCCTCGCCGGTGCGCGCGAGCTACGGGGCGCGGGCCGTGCCGCCGCTCCAGCCCACCGCCGCGGGCGCCTACGACGAGCTCGCCCGGCAGCGCCTGCGCCTTTACAGCCAGGACCATGCCGAGCAGGCCGCACTGAACACGCCCCAGGGGCTCATTCCCTTCGCGCGCGTGCCGGAGATCGATCGCTGATGGCAGCCGCCGTCGTGCTGCGCTGGCTGCTCGGGCCGGTGCTCGCCGCGACCGGGACGGCGGCGCTCGCGCAGGGCTGCCCGGAGACCGACCCGGAGGCAATGGCGCTCCTCGAGGCGCTTGCCGGGCGGTCCGGTGCGGTTAGCTACGAGGGCGTGCTGACCCTGCAGCGTGGCAACAGCCTGCGCATGATGGCGCTGCGCCACGGTGTGGAGGACGAGCGCGTCTCCGAGGAACTCACCCTGCTCACCGGGCAGGAGGCGCAGGTCGTGCGCGGCGACCACCCCCTCGACTGTGAGCACCCGGGCCACCGGCTGCTCCGCGCCGCTGCCGCGCTGGAACGGGGCGACTGCGGCCTGTCGGGGCACTACCGGATCAGCACCGCTCCCGGTGAGCGGGTTGCCGGGCGCCGGGCCGTTCGCCTGCTCCTGCAGCCGCGGGACATGTACCGCTACGGCTACGTTTTCGAGCTCGATCGCGAGTCCGCGGTCCTGCTGAAGGGCACCATCGTCGGTGCGGGCGGGCGCCCCGTGGAGCAGTTCCAGTTCGCCAGCGTCAAGCTGGGTGACGCTGCACCGGCTGCGACCGAGCGGCCGACGGCGGCCGTCGTTCACCGCGCCGCTCACCCGCACCCGGCCACGCCGCAGGCGGGCCCGAAAGCCGGCCTGGGCTGGGCTCCCGGCTGGCTGCCGGCCGGTTTCATCGCCACGGACGCGGCGGGCGCACACAGCGTGCGCCGCTCCTATACTGATGGTATGGCGACCTTCTCCGTTTTTGTCGAGCGCCTCGGCGAGCCGCTCCGCCCCGGCGAGGGCGTGGTCCGCGAGGGCAGTACCGTGTCCTACACCCGGGGCCTCACCCTGGGTCCGGACCCGGTACTCATCACGGTCCTCGGGGAGATTCCCGTCAACACCGCCCGCATGGTCGCGGACGCGGTACAGCGGGTGCGCTGAGCATGCTCCGGGAAACGGGCCGGGTCGTCGCCGTGGAAGACGGGAGCGTCTGGGTGGAGACCATCCGCAAGAGCACCTGCGGCGCCTGCGCGGCCAGCAAGGGTTGCGGTCACGGCCTCCTGGAGCGCTACACGAGCGGCCAGCGCGGCCTCGTCCGTGTGCTGCCCGGGCCTCGCCTGGCGCCGGCCGATTGCCGCATCGACGACCAGGTCATGATCGAGCTGCCCGAGGCGGTCGTGCTGCGCGGTTCCCTCGTCGTCTACGCGCTGCCGCTCCTCACCCTGCTCGCCGGCGCGGCGCTGCCGGCGCTGGCGCCGAAGCCGACCCCGGGCGAGGACCCGAGCGCGGTGCGCGCAGGGCGCGCGGAG
>CAJWWA010000127.1 GCA_913048495.1 uncultured Halieaceae bacterium | reverse complement strand
GCGGCGCGGCGGGCCCGCTCGCGGGAGAGGCCACCGACCTTACCGTCGATGAGCGCGGCGGCCTCTGGGTCCTCGACGGCGACGCGGGTGCGCTGCACTACCTGCCCGCCGCGGCGCCGCCTGCGCGCTGGCCGCTCGCCGGCCCGGTCGAACCGTCGGCGCTGGCCGTCGCAACCGCCGGGGATGCCGTGGACGCGGTCATCTTCGATGAAGCCGCCCCGGGCCATCGGGTCGCGCGGATTCCGCTTCCGCCGGCAGCGGCGGCCGTGGCGCCGAGGCGCCCGCCCGCCATCGCCGCGAGCGCCGAAACGGCGCCGGTGGCCCGCTACGGCGACGCCGCCGATGACCCGGCGATCTACGTGCCGGCGGACGGGGAGGGCGAGGCGCTGATCCTGGGTACGGACAAGCGTGCCGGCCTTGCGGTGTACGGGCTCGACGGCGCGTTGCGCCAGTTCCTCGCGGTGGGCCGGCTCAACAACGTGGACGTGCTGCCCGCGGTGGCCTTTGACGACGGTACCGTCGCCCTCGCCGCCGCGAGCAATCGTACCGGCGACAGCATTTCCCTGTTTGCCATCGAGTCAGGCGGCGTCAGCCACCTCGGCGACGTGGCCACGGGGCTCAGCGACGTCTACGGGCTGTGCCTTTACGGTGCCGGGGACGCGGCCTACGTGTTCGTGAATGCCACCGACGGCCGCTACGAGCAGCACCGCCTCGGCGGCACGCTCGCACACCCGACCGGCGAGCGCGTGCGCGCGTTCCGCCTGCCCAGCCAGCCCGAGGGCTGCGTGGCGGACCCGGTAACGGCGCAGGTCTACCTCGGCGAGGAGGCGGCGGGCGTCTGGGTGGCCGGTGCGCGCCCGGACGGCGCGGCGCCCGCCCTGGTTATCGACGTCGGCGAGCAACTGGTCGCAGACGTGGAGGGCATGGCCATCTACCGGCGCGGCGAGCAGGCCTGGCTGGTCGTGTCCAGCCAGGGAAGCAACAGCTTTGTGGTCTACGCGCTCGAGCCGGGCTATCCCCTGGTCGGCGACTTTCGTATAACCGCGGACCTCGCGGGCGGTATCGACGGTGTTTCCGAGACCGATGGACTGGACGTCACGAGCGCGGCACTGCCCGGGTACCCGGACGGCCTGCTCGTGCTCCAGGATGGCCGCAACCGGCTCCCCGATGCCCCGCAGAACTTCAAGCTGGTGGACTGGCGCGCGGTGGCCGCCGTGCTCGGGCTCGCGCCGGGCGAAGCGCAAGGCGGAAGATGACAGCCGCATGACAGCTTCGCGACCGGCCGGTGACGGTGCCGTGAAGCTTTTGTGAATTTGCGCGCCGGGGCGGCCCGGCGTCACAACGCGGTAACACGTGTGTCCAAGACTCTGCGCAGTTTTCTCGTAAAGGAACTGTCGCATGTCCTTCGTCAAGCGTCCCCTCGCCGCCGCCCTGGCTGCCGTCCTCTCGCCTTCCGTCCTGCCCGCGCTCGCGCAGGACGCCGTTGACAGCGAGGCCATGGACCGCATGGAAGAGGTCTACGTCTACGGCCAGCGCGCCATGATGCAGGGCGCCATCGAGCGCCAGCGCGAGTCCGACCGCATCATGAGCGTGATCACCCGCGACGCCATCGGTAACTTCCCGGACCAGAACGTCGCCGAGTCCGTGCGGCGGCTGTCCGGCGTGAACGTGCTCAACGACCAGGGCGAGGGCCGCTTCATCGCGGTGCGCGGCCTCGACCCGAGCCTGAACTCGTCGTCCGTCAACGGCGTGCGCGTGCCGTCGCCCGAGGCGGGCACCCGGGCCGTGGCCCTGGACGTGGTGGCGTCCGAGCTGGTCGAGTCCATCGAGGTCGTGAAGACGCTGACCCCGGACCTGGATGCCGACACCATCGGCGCCAACATCAACATCAAGACCACGCGCGCCTTCGACGTGGAGGAGCCGTTCATTTCCATCAAGGGCGAGCAGTCCTACAACGACCTCGCCGATCGCTATTCGCCGAAGGCGGTGCTCGACTTCACGGCCCCGATCAACGATCGCCTGGGCGTGGCCGGCGGCCTGTCGTGGCAGGAGCGCGAGTTCTCCACGGACAACGTGGAGGCCGACGGCTGGGACGTGACTGACGGCGGCATCGCCTGGGCGGACACGGTCGAGTACCGGGATTACGACGTCACCCGCGAGCGCACCAGCGGCTCGCTGTCGCTCGATTACCAGGCCAGCGACAGCACGGTGCTCTACGCGCGCGGCATGTACAGCCTGTTCGAGGACACGGAATCGCGGCGCGCGCTGGTGATCGGCCTCGACGAAGAGCCCAGCGGTGGCGACGCCAACTCCGCCGCCTTCCGCTCGGCGGATGGCGCGATCGAGATCGAGCGCGAGCAGAAGGACCGCTACGAGGCGCAGGAAATCCGCACCTTCAGCCTCGGCGGCGAGACCCGCCTCGAGCGCTGGAGCTTCGACTACAGCGTGAGCTATGCCTACGCCGAGGAGCACGAGAAAGATACGCAGGACCCGACGCTGTTCGTCGCCGAGTTCGAGGACCCGGGCGCCCTCGGGCTCGCCTTCGATTACCGCGACGACGACCTGCCGGTGTACAGCGTGTTCCAGGGAGGCCGGGCCTTCTTCGACCCGGCGACCTACGAGGTGGACGCGATCGAGGTGGTCGACGCGAAATCCCAGGACGAGGAGGTCACGCTGCAGTTCGACGCCACGCGCTTCTTCACGCTGGACGGCGGCGACCTCGAGCTGAAGTTCGGCGCCAAGCTGCGCGAGCGCACCAAGGAGTTCGACGGCACCATCGATGTCCTCGAGGACTTCGACGGCGACTACACCATCGCCGACGTGCTCGGCACCCAGAGCTACGGCCTGCAGAACATGGCGCCGATCATGGATCTCGGCGCGGTGCGCGCCTTCAACAATGCCAACCTGGATCGCTTCGAGCGCAACGGGCTGGACTCGACCATCGAGTCCAACGTCGGTGACTTCAGCGTCGACGAGGACATCACCGCCGGTTATCTCATGGGCACCTGGCGTGCCGGCGCGCTCACGGTCATTGGCGGGGTGCGCGTCGAGCATACCGAGAACGACGTGGCGGCAAACCGGACGGAGGTCATCGAGGAAGGGTCCGAGTTCGAGGGCGAGATCCTCGAGGACGATATCGTCGTGGTCACCCCGACGCAGGACGACAACAGCTACACCAACTGGCTGCCCAGCCTGAGCGTGCGCTTCGACGCCCGCGACGACCTGGTGCTCCGCGCCGGCTTTTTCTCGAGCGTCGTGCGCCCGGGGCCCGAGCAGCTGGCGCCGATCTTCACCGTGGAGGAATCCGGCGGCGATCGCGAGGGCGAGTTCGGCAACCCGGCGCTGGACCCGTACGAGGCACTCAACTTCGACGGCAGCGTCGAGTGGTACTTCGACGAAGCCAGCGTGCTCTCGGCGGGTGTCTTCTACAAGGAGATCGAGAACTTCATCTTCAACACCGTCTTCGACGAGGACACGCCGCCCTACAACGGCGTGTTCAACGGCGTGCCCTTTACCGAGGCGCTGATCCCCCAGAACGGCGATGACGCGCAGGTGATCGGCTTCGAGGTCAACTACCAGCAGGTGTTCAGCTTCCTGCCGGCGCCCTTCGACGGGCTCCTGCTGGGCCTCAACTACACCTACACGGATGCCGAGGGCGACACCGGCGAGCGCGACATCGACCTGCCGGCGGCCTCGGAGAACACCTACAACGCCATCCTCGGCTACGAGACGGATCGGCTGAGCATCCGGCTGACGGCGGCCTACCGCGACAAGTACCTCGACGAGCTCGGTGCCAGCCCGGAGGAGGACCGCTACGTCGACGAGCACCTGCAGGTGGACCTGACCGCGAACTTCGACATCACCGACTCGCTGAAGCTCTACAGCCAGTTCATCAACCTGACCGACGAACCCTACATCGCCTACCAGCAGGGCCCCGGCCGCGACCGGCTGCTGCAGTACGAGGAGTACTCCTGGACGGCCCGCGTGGGCCTGCAGTGGACCTTCTGAGGAGCAGCTCGCAGGGACAAACACGAATTCACTCGACGTTGCCATTGCGGGCGGCAATACTTGGGTCTCTTCCGGGTAGATGGCAGGAACCAGCGATGTTGAATTCGGGCAGGCCAGGTGCGCGCAGCCGAAACACAGGATTCTCCAGTCGTCTGTTGCGGGGGCTCATCGCCGGGCTTTCGTTCCTTGTCCTTGCGCCGGCCCTTGCAGGGCATGTACCGGTCGTAGAGGAGCTCAGTACCCTGCTCGACGAGCGGCCGGCATTGCGGGGGGCGCTTCGTGCGGCCATCGACAAGGCGGAGCTTGACGACGTTCCCGATACGGACGCGTTCCTTGCCTACCTCGATGAGCTGTCGACCTCCATCCCCGTGGAGCGGCAGATGGTTGCCGGGGCCATCAAGCTTCACTACATCATCAACCAGGCACCGGACGATCTGCTCAACGAGGATGAGGCATTCAATGCCTGGCTCAAGCGCTTCGTCCGGGCCTATGGTGACTTCCTCGACTCACCCGCTTCGGTGGCGCACCTCGATACGTTCACGGCGCTCCCCAACTACAACGTCGATGACTATTTCGTCAGCCCCAGCGGATGGCTGACCTTCAACCAGTTTTTCGCCCGCGAGATCAAGCCGGGCAAGCGCCCGATCGCGGAGCCACGCAACGACCGGGTCATTGTTTCTCCGGCTGATGCCGTCTTCATGGGTCACTGGCCGATCGAGGACGACTCGACGATCACCGTAAAGGGAGCAACCTGGCGTATCGACGAACTCCTCGATGGCAGTCCCTACGCGGATGCCTTCCGTGGTGGCGTTTACATGCACAGCTTCCTGTACGTCGATGATTATCACCGCTACCACGTGCCCGTGGGCGGTGAGCTCAAGGAAGTACGCAATATCTCCGGACGGGTCTACCTGGACGTTGTCCGGGAGCCCGACGGCTCCTTCGGGGTCGTCGACGGCGACACCTACCAGTTCCGCCAGGAGCGGGGCCTGGTTGTCATCGACTCCCCCGAGGTCGGACTGGTCGCTGTGCTTCCCATCGGCATGTCCTTCGTGTCCTCGGTCAACCTGACGCCCGATGTCGGCGCGACGCTGCAGAAAGGCGAAGAGTTCGGCTTCTTCATGTTCGGCGGCTCCGACATTGTCCTGCTTTTCCAGGACCGGAACATCCTCCTCGATGCCGAAGTCGGCAGGAAGTACCTGCAGGGTGAGCGAATCGGCGAGCGACAGCCGTAAACGGCATCGGTACCGCGGGGTTCAGCTTCGGAGAGCGCGATTCTCTCAGGGAAGCGGGGTCGGGCTGGGTCAGTAGCCCCGGCTGAAGTCGACCACGTCGGCGAGGGGGTCACCGGCCCGGTAGCGTGCCAGGTTGGCCAGGAAGAGCTCGACGATGGCGCCCGGGTCCGTGGGTGCGGCGGTGTGCGAGGTGATGAAAAGGTTGTCGACGGTCCACAGCGGGTCGTCATCCGCCAGCGGTTCTTCAGGGAACACATCGAGCACGGCCGCGCGCAGCTGGCCGGTACCCAGGGCTGCGACCACGGCGCCCGTATCCACGGTACTGCCGCGGCCGCCGTTCAGGAAGATCGCGCCGCGGGGCAGGGCGCCCAGCAAACTTCCGCCGACAAGGCCCGCCGAGGCGGGGGTGTCCGGCAGCAGGGCCAGCAGGTAGTCGCAGCCGGCGGCGAAGCGCTCTGCTTCGGCGAACGCGAAGGTCTCCGCGAACCCATCGGCCGCGTGGCCGCTGCGGTTCAGCCCGCGGCTCTCGATCCGCAGCGCGGCCGACGCCCGCGCCACGGCCTGGCCGATGGCGCCGGTACCGAGAATGCCGAGGCGCTTCCCCGCGACCGATCCGTCGGGTACGCCGTCCCAGCGGGTGGCCCGGCTGCGCTGCAGGATGCCGCGCTCCAGCGCCAGCAGCCAGCCCAGGGTCCACTCGGCCATGGCCTGGCCGAAGATGCCGCGAACGCCGGTCAGGGTATAGTCGCGCCGCGGGTGATCGACCAGCGGTCGCACGCCGGCCCAGGTCGACTGGGCCCAGCGCAGCCGGGGCAGGGCGTCCAGGCACCCGGCGAGCAGGGCCGGGTTGGCCAGGGCCAGCGTGGCACCGCTCGCGAGTCCACGGGCGGCCGCGGCCTCACGGCAGGTCGTGACAGGGAGGTCTGGCGGCAACCGGCCTGCCATGCGGGCGACCAGGTCGTCGGCGTCGCCGGCGAGTACCAGGAGCTGGTCCTGTGCCGGCTCCGCCACGTCAGAACTGACCGCGGGCTGCGGGGCAAAGCTCGACCGGCATCGGCATGGTCCCGGCGAGCCCGGCCTGCCAGCAGTCGCCGAGGCTGGAGCAGTAGCAGACGGTTGCTTCCCAGCGCTCGCCGAGCGTGTTCATCAATTCGATGGCATCGGTGCCCTCATCGCCGGGGAGTGCAAAGACAAAGGGTTCGACGCTGTCGCCCGCGGCGAGGATCCGCCCGGTCACCAACTGCACGGCGCGCTCCTCGGCGCCGGTCGGCATGGCAGCCGCCACCGCCGCCAGGTCGGCGAGCGGCGTGCCCTCGTGGTGCAGGGTCATGCCCTGCACGAGGGCGGGCCCCACGCCCGCATTCTGGATGCGCATGCCGAGCAGCAGGTGATCGCCGTCGCGGGTGACGAAACCGTCGAGCTGCAACGCGGGCCAGACCGACGCGGCGATTTCCTCACGCATGACCCGGCCCTGGTCCCAGCTCATGTACAGGGCGGCGAGGCCGACCACGATGGCCATGACCGAACCGACCGTCTCGAAGTGCTGGTACCAGGGGCGCGCCGGCGGCGCTGCCGGCGCGGGCGGTGCCGGTTCGGCCGGCGTTGCCGGGCCCTCGTCCCGGTCCACGGCCTAGATCCGCTCGATGATGACCGCCGGCGCCATGCCGCCGGCGGCGCACATGGTCACGAGGCCCACCTGCTTGTCCTGGCGCTCGAGCTCGTCGAGGAGAGTGCCGATCAGGATGGAGCCGGTCGCGCCGATCGGGTGGCCCAGGGCCATGGCACCGCCGTTCACGTTGACCCGCTCGCGGTCGAGGTCGAGGTCGCGGATGAACTTCTCGGCGACCACGGCGAAGGCCTCGTTGATCTCGAAAAGATCGATGTCGGCCAGGGTCATGCCGGCTTTCCCGAGCACCTTCTTCGCCGCCGGCACCGGTGCGTTCAGCATCAATACCGGCGAGTCGCCGACGTTGGCCATGGCCCGCACCCGGGCCCGGGGCTTGAGTCCGTGGGCCCTGGCATAGTCCGGGGAGGCGAGCAGCAGGGCGGCGGCGCCATCGACCACGCCGGAAGAATTGCCGGCGTGGTGCACGTGGTTGATGGCGAGGTCCGGGTAGGCCGAAAGGACCAGGCTGCGGAAGGTGGTGCCGTCATCGTTCAGCGGGTAGTCCGCCAGCGCCTCGAAGGCCGGCTTCAGCCCCGCGAGGCTGTCGAGGGTGGTGTCGGGCCGCGGGAACTCCTCGCGGTCCAGCGCCAGGCTGCCGTCCGGGTTGTGCACGGGCACGAGGCTGCGGTCGAAGCGACCCTCCTCGACGGCGCGGGCGGCGCGCTGCTGCGAGGTAAGGGCGAGCCGGTCCAGCGCCTCCCGGTCGATCTCCTCGAGGGTAGCGATCGTATCGGCGCAGAGCCCCTGGTGCGGCTGCGGGTGTTTCGCCCGCAGGCGCAGGTTGTCGCTGTCGATGAACGGCGACTGGGTCGGGTCCGAGCCGAAGGTCGACATCATCTCGCAGCCGCCGGCGACCACCAGGTCCTCCATGCCGCTCATGATCGAGGCGGCGGCGAAGTTGACGCTGGTGATGCCGGAGCCGCAGAAGCGGTCGAGGGTCACGCCCGACGAGCGAACGTCGTAGCCCGCGTCCAGCGCCGCCATGCGGGCGAGGTCGCCGCCCTGCTGCCCGCGCTGGTTGCTGGTGCCGAAGATGATGTCGTCCACCTCGGCGGTGTCGATGCCGGTGCGCTCCGCGAGGGCGGCGAGCACCGTCGCCCCGAGATGCTGGGGGTGCAGGTGGGCGAGGGCCCCCTTGCCTTTCTTGCCGATGCCGCGGGGCGTGCGGCAGGCGTCGATGATCCAGGCTTCGTTCATGGTTGTGCCCTCACTTGCCTTTCCACACGGGCGCGCGCTTCTCGGCGAAGGCCGTGGCGCCCTCGATCGCATCTTCACTCGTGAGCACGTCCTTGAGCACCGCGTTCTGGCGGTCGAACATCTCCTCGCTGCTCCAGTCCTGGGCCGCGGCGATGACCTGCTTGCTGCGGGCGACGGCGAGGGGGCCGTTGGCCGCGATCTTCGCGGCAAGGGCGGTGGCTGCTTCGAGGGCCGTACCCGGCGCGACCACGCTGTTGACCAGGCCGATCTCGGCGGCGCGGCCGGCGCTGATGAAGTCGCCGGTCAGGGCGAGCTCCATGGCCAGCCGGGGCGCTATCTGCTTCGGCAGTTTCACCAGGCCCCCCGCGGCGGCGGCGAGGCCCCGCTTCACTTCGGGAATGCCGAACTGGCTGTTCTCCGCGGCGACGATGAGGTCGCAGCTGATGGCCACCTCGAAGCCGCCGGCCAGGGCGTAGCCCTCGACGGCCGCGATCAGAGGCTTGCTCACCTGCCGCTCGACCAGGCCCGCGAAACCGTGGCCCTCGACCATCGGCATCTCGCCGGTGACGAAGGCCTTGAGGTCCATCCCGGAACAGAAGGTGCCGCCGGCACCGGTGATGATGCCGACGCGGAGGCTGTCGTCGCTCTCGAGCTGGTCGAGGGCCGCGCTCACGGCTTCGGCGGTCGCCTTGTTGACGGCGTTCTTTGCCTTCGGCCGGTTGAGGGTAATGACCAGGACGCCGTCCCGGGCTTCGGTGAGAACTACTGCTTCTTCGCTCAAGGGGATTCTCCTTTTATCGCTGTTCATACATTGGGGCGTGATCCGTGCTGCCCGCGGTCATTGCGCGGCGCGGCGCCCGGTCAATCCGCGTTGCTGTAGCGCTCGATCACCTGCTTGCCGAGCGCCATCATGTGTACCTCGTCCGGGCCGTCCGCCTGGCGGCACCAGCGGGCATAGCTGAAGGCCTCGGCCATCATCCAGTCTTCCGTCAGGCCGCCGGCGCCGTGCACCTGCATGCAGCGGTCGATCACGTTCTGCGCCATGAGCGGCACGGCGATCTTGGCCGCGGCGATCATGTCGCGCGCGGCCTGCGCGCCGACCTCGTCCATGCGCTTGCAGGCCTTGAGTACCAGCATGCGCATCATTTCGATCTCCGCGAAGCTCTGCGCGATGCCCTCGCGGACCGACTGGTGCTTGGCCAGCGGCCGGCCGAAGGTCTCGCGCCGGGTCACGCGCTGGCAGGCGAGTTCGAGGGA
>CAJWWA010000126.1 GCA_913048495.1 uncultured Halieaceae bacterium | reverse complement strand
CCTCGTCCCAGCTCGTGACCGGCGGGTTCTTGCCCACGTAGCGCTGGATGCGCGCGAGGCCCACGGGGTCGATCTCCGGGCCGATGTCGTTGATCACCATGCCGGGGAAGCGCTGCGGCGCCTGCGCCGCCATGAGGAAACTCATGAGCCCGCCCATGGAGGTGCCGATGAGCGCGACGCGCTCCAGGCCGAGCTCGTCCAGCAGCAGGAACATGTCCTGCACGTAGGTGAGCGGCGTGTAGTTGGCGGGGGTCGGATCCCAGGCCGAGCGGCCGCGGCCGCGCTGCTCGGCGACGATCACCCGCCGCGACGGCGCCAGGTGATCCGCGAGGCCGGCGAAATCCGCCGAGTTGCGCGACAGGCCGTGCATGCACAGCACCGGCAGCGCGTCACCCCCGGGCCCGGGGTAGTCACGGGCATAGAGGCGCAGGCCGTCGGCGCTGGTGTACCAGTAGTCGCGATAGTCAGGCCCCTGCTTCTCATGCATAGCGGCGGTCTCCGTAACGCTCGCGCAGCTCGCGCTTGAGCATCTTGCCATTCGGGTTGCGCGGCAGCTCGTCCACCAGCAGGAGGTCGGCGAGGCGCTGCTGCCGGCCCAGTTCGCCGTTGGCCCAGGCGAGCAGCTCACCGGCGTCGATGCCCGGCTGTGCGGGCACGACGAGGGCCAGCGGCGTCTCGCCCCAGCGCTCGCTGGGCGCGGCGATGACACCGGCGTCCTCGATGGCCGGGTGGGTCACCAGCAGCGCCTCGATGTCCTGCGGATAGATGTTCTGCCCGCCGGAGAGGATCATATCCTTCTTGCGGTCGACGATGTACAGGAAGCCCTCGCCGTCGATATAGCCGACATCGCCGGAGCGCAGCCACACGTCACCCTTGTCGTCCACGTAGCGCGCCTCGGCGTTCACCTCCGGGCGGTTCCAGTAGCCGGGCATGGTGATGCGCCCGCGGGAGACGATCTCGCCGGCCTCACCGCTGCCGCAGGGGCGGTCGTCGTCGCCGATGATGGCGATATCCGTACCGATGAGCGGGCGGCCGACGGAATCCCAGCGCCCCTGGGCGTCCTCGGGCTCGAGGGTGGTGATGATGCCCTCGGTCAGGCCGTAGAGTTCGACGATGCCGCAGGGGAAGGCCGCGAAGATGTCGCGCTTGAGCCCCTCGCGCAGCGGCGAACCGCAGCTCATCATGGCGTGCATACCCGACAGGTCCCGCGGGCGCTCGCGCTGCTCGGCGATCACGCGCTGGAACTGGATCGGCACCATGGCCGTGTGGGTGACGCCCTCGCGCTCGACCGCGTCGAGGAAGGCGCCAGCGTCGAAGCGCTCGTGCACCACCAGCGTGCCGCCGGCGAGCAGCGTGGTGAGCATGGCCACCCACGAGATGTTCGAGTACAGACCGATGGTGAGCAGCGTGCGCGCCGCGCCGTGGTAGCGCAGGGCGATGGCGAGGTCGTAGGCCCAGTCCCGGCGCCCCCGGTGCGTGTGCAGGATGCCCTTGGGCAGCCCGGTGGTGCCGGAACTGTAGATGATATTGAGCGGTGCCTCGGGGTCCAGGGCCAGCGCCTGGGCCGGCAGCGTTTCCGGCTGGCCCGCGCAGAGATCGTCGAGGCTGTCCCAGCCATCCCCCGCCGGGCCGCCGGTTAGCCAGAGCGACAGGCTCTCCGGCAGCCGGTCGCGAAGCGCCGCCAGGCGCGGCTGCTGGTCCTCGCTGACCACCAGCGCGCGGATGCCCGCGTCCGTGAGCATGGCGACGACCGCGTCGTCGTTCACCGACAGGTTCAGGGGGACGGACACGGCGCCGGCGGCGAGCGTCCCGAACAGCGCCTGCACCATGGGCAGGCCGTTGCCCATGATCACGCCCACGCGGTCGCCCGGCGCGATGCCCCGGCCCAGCAGGCCGTGGGCGAAGCGGTGGTTGGCCGCGCAGAAGGCGGCCCAGTCCAGCGTCTTGTCCGCGCAGCAGACCGCCGGGTTCGGCGCCCGCCACTTGCCGTGCAGGGCCAGGATTTCCGGCAACAGCGGTGCCAGGGACGGAAAACGGTCCACGATGAGTCTCCAGCGTTGATCGATCCGCGGCCGGACCTGCCGGCCGCGGAAAGGCTACCTCAGAAACGGTACTCGACGGTGGCCGTCCAGGTCCGCGGCGGCCCGAAGAACACCGTGGTGTTGTCCTCGATACCGAAGGCCGACGGGCAGCCGGCGGAGAAGCCGAAGCAGTAACCGGCGGTGCGGTACTCCTCGTCTCCGAGGTTCTTGCCGTGCAGACCCACCAGCCAGGCGTCGTCCGAGGACAGCCAGGTGATGCTGGCGTTGTAGAGGCTGTAGGCCTCCTGGTCGATGAACTCGTTGGCCACCTCGAACTGCGTGATGTCGCCCTTGTAGGACCAGTTCGCGGAGACGCGCAGGTCGCCGCCGGCCAGGGGCACGTCGTAGTTGAGGGCGAGGAAGGCCATCTCCTCCGGCGTGTTCTGGATCTCGCGCTGGTCGGCGACGTTGACGCCGCCGACGATCCACTCCTTGATCTCGGCGTCGAGCAGGCTGAAGGCGTACTGCGCGCTGAAGTTCTCGGTGAACAGGAAGCTGCCCTCGACCTCGATACCGCTGATCTCCGAGTCACCGGCGTTGGCCACCGTGCCGACGAAGCTGTCGTTGACGCCGTCGCCATCGCTGTCCACGCCCACGGAACCCGGAATCTGCATGTCCGTGTACTCGCTGTAGAACACGGCGATGTTGGTGAGCGCGCGGCCTTCCCACCAGGTGGCCTTGAGGCCGGCCTCCCAGGAATCGAGTTCCTCGGCGTCGAAGCCCTCCTCGACCGCCGGCGTGGCGAAGTTCGCACCCCGCGGGTCGAAGCTGCCCGCCTTCCAGCCCTTGCTGTAGCCGGCGTAGACGGTGGCGTCCTCGGTCAGCCTGTAGCTGACATTGAAGCGCGGGGAGGTATCGTCGTAGGTCTGGTCGGCCTCGTAGTCGGAGGTCACGGCGAGCAGCAGGGCCGAGTCATTGCCGAGGAACGGCGAGCCGGTACCCAGGTAGTTGGCGCGGAAGATGTCCGCGCGGCGCTCGTCTTCCGTGTAGCGCACGCCGACGGCCACGGACAGGCGGTCGGTGAAGTTGTAGGTCAGGTCGCCGAACACCGACCACGCCTCCGTCTCGACCACGCCGCCGGTGTAGGAGGTGACCGGGCCGATCTGCCCGACCACGGCGTCGAAGTCGTTCGAGGCCTCGGCGTCGAGGTAGTAATAGCCGAGCACGGCATTGATCTTGTCCGTATTCCAGAGCAGCTGGAACTCCTGGCTGAACTGCTCGTTGTCGTAGATTACCGGCGCGTCCAAGTCGGGCACCGCGAGGCTGTCGAAGTCGACCACCGACTCCGTGTAGTCCTCCCGGTCCGCGGTGATGGAGCGCAGGGTGATCGTGTCCGTGACGTTCCAGTCCACGGAGACCATCCAGCCCTCGTTCTCGACGCTGTTGTTGCCGTTGATGCCGGCGGTGGTCGGCAGGTCCGCGGCGCCGGCGGTGGTGTCAAAGACGTCGTCGAGCACCGGCGCGCCGCTCACCGCGCCGGGGAAGGGGCGCCAGCCGGCCACGGGGTTGGAGTCGTCCTCGGTCTTGTCGTAGGCCAGGCGTACCAGCAGGCGGTCGCTGGGCTCGAACTCCGCGGAGAGACGGTAGCCGACGATGTCCTTGTTGTACTGGTCCTCGCCGGTGGTCAGGTTGTCGCCGAAGCCGTCGCGCTGGAAGGAGGCGACGGTACCGCCGATGCGGAAGCTGTCGCTCACCGGCACGGACACGGTGCCGACGAAGTCCATCTGGTCGTAGGCGCCGTAGGAGGCGCGCACCCGGCCCTCGAACTCGTCGGAGAGGCGGCGGGTGACGTACTTGATCGCCCCGCCAACCGCGTTGCGCCCGTACAGCGTACCCTGGGGACCGCGCAGCACCTCGATGCGCTCGACATCGTAGATGTCGAGCATGGTGCCCTGGGGCCGCGCCAGGTACACGTCGTCCAGGTACAGCGCCACGCCCTGCTCGAAGCCGGCCAGCGGGTCCTGCTGGCCGACGCCGCGGATGAAGGCGGTGAGCGTGGTGTTGGTGGCCCGGGAGGGCTCCAGGGTCACGCTGGGGATGGACTGGGCGAGTTCCGAGATATCCGAGGCACCGCGCAGGGCCAGCTCCTGGCCGGTGAGCGCGGTCACGGCGATGGGCACGTCCTGCAGGCTCTCCTCCCGGCGCCGGGCGGTCACAACGACCTCCTCGAGGGCCAGGGATTTCTCCTGGGCGACGGCCGACAGGCCCGGGAAGGCCAGCGCCGAGCTGGCGGTGATGGCGGCAACAAGGGGGTGACGAACGTGGAGTCGCTTCATGGCGGGCACCTTTTCCTTCGTTATGAATTATTAGGCGTCACCGTTCGGCGACGCTTTTCAACACTTGTTGAATGCGCTTGAGGCTATTCAACGGATGTTGAATTGTCAAGCAGCCTGCGATGAACGGGTGGCGAAGAGCCCGGCCAGACCGAAAGCCAGCGCCGCGAAGATGGCCCAGGTAGCCGACACGGCAGGATTCTCCACGCCGAGCGCCAGGTTGAGCAGCAGGTGCCCGCCAAGGCCGATGGCGGCCGCGCCGACCACCACCCAGAGCGGGATATGCCGGCGCACCAGCACCCCGAAGAGCACGGGCACCAGGGAGGCCGCGGCGAGGCCGTAGACGCCCTTCTGCGCGAACAGGCCGAT
This sequence comes from uncultured Halieaceae bacterium, assembly GCA_913048495.1. Classification (GTDB taxonomy): domain Bacteria; phylum Pseudomonadota; class Gammaproteobacteria; order Pseudomonadales; family Halieaceae; genus Pseudohaliea. The sequence continues at coordinate 4,693 of CAJWWA010000126.1, read as the reverse complement.
GAGCGGCGGCGGCTCCCAGGCCAGGGCCAGGCCCAGGGCTCCCACGGCCACGAGCACCCAGCGCGAAAGCGCCAGCCCGCTCTTGTCGGAGCCCGTGAGCGGACGGACGATATCCGTCACCACCATGGCGGAGAGGGACACGAGGATGCCGTCGAGGGTGCTCATGCCCGCGGCGAGCAGCGTGATGAAGATGAACACGAGCACGTACGCGCCCCAGGCGGAGCTGCCGAACTCGTGCAGCAGGTACTCGCGCACCACCGTGTCCTGGGCGTCGATCTCCAGCCCCGCGAGGCGCGCGTAGAAGCCGATCATGAGCATCAGCGTGAACAGCGCGCCCACCACCACCGTGGTGCCGATGAACAGCCCGATATCGCGCTCGCTGCGCAGGTAGAGCACCTTGGTGAGAATGTGCGGCTGCAGCATGAGGGCGAAGGTGATGACAAAGCCGCTCACGAAGACCGAGAAGAAATCGAAGTAGAGGCTGCTCGACGGGTTGTAGGCCGCCGCGTAGTCCCCGCCGATGCGCGCCAGCGCGCCGCCGATGTCACCGCCGAAGTACTTGTAGCCCTGCACGAACAGCACGACGGTGACGCCCAGCATCATCACGCCCTGCAGCGTATTGGTGTAGGCATGGGCGTAGGTACCGCCCATGAGCACGTAGGAGAAGACGAACAGCAGCACCGCGACCAGCGCGGTCTTCTGGTCGACGGGGAAGAGCCCGGTCACCAGCAGGCTGCAGCCAACGAGGATGAGCACCACGAAGGTGATCGACAGCAGGTTGATGAACGCGAAGAACAGGCTGAAGCCGCGGTGGTTGTAGCGGTAGAAGATCCACTGCGGGATGGTAAGGGCCGCGTGGCTCTCGCCGAGGCGCAGGAAGCCGCGGGTGAGGACCAGGAAGGCGGTGAGGATGCCGAGGGAGCCGGCGACGCCGAAGTGCAGGTAGGCCGACAGCCCGTGCTGGTAGACGAAGCCCGGGTTGATGACGAAGGTCGCCGTGGAGGCGATGGAGGCCGCGAGCGTGATGCCCACCACCACCGGGTGCATATCCTTGTTGCCGATGGAGAAGCCGGCCACGCTGGCGGTACGGCGCATGCCGACGACCGAGAGGCCGTAGACGAGCAGCGCGTAGGCGCCTACCACGAGGTATTTGAAGAGTTCCGGGGTCATGGGCCGCCGATCCTTGTACTTATCGTCGCGGCAGCGTATTCAACGGTTGTTGAATTTGCAAGCCGGGACGACGTCAGGCCCGTCGCGAGGTGCTATCTTCGGGCTGTGACTACAACGTGAGGGATGACCATGCGCACCGCCAGCCGCCTTCTCGCCACCGCCCTGCTCAGCGGCGCCGTCGCCGCCGCGGCCCAGGACGACCCCGCCGCCCTCGCCGAGGCCGCCCGCTGCGGCATGTGCCACCACCCGGAGCAGGCCATGCTCGGCCCCTCCTGGCAGGCCATCGCCGAGCGCTACGCCGGGGATGAGAACGCCGCCGCCCTCCTGGCCCAGCGCGTCCGCGAAGGCAGCCAGGGCGTATGGGGCGAGGCGATGATGATGCCGACGACCGAGGAACAGCTCGGCGACGCCGAACTCGCCCGCGTTATCGACTGGATCCTCAGCCGCTAGCGACGGCCCCGGAGGATACCCGCCGCGGCGCCCCCGCGCGCACCTCGCCGAGCTCGATGGCAATGCTGGCCCGGGCCAGCAGCGTGAACACCAGGGCGCCGAAGGCCCAGATACCGGCGGCGAGGGTCAGCTCGACGACCGTCGGGCTGTATTCGAAGACCTCACCGAGGGGCGTCGGGATGAAGCCCGGGACCACGAAGCCCATGCCCTTGTCGATCCAGATGCCCACGAAGGCCAGCACGCAGGCCGCGTTGAGCAGCCGCCGCTGCCTTCGCAGCGGGTTGATGGTCAGGATCACCACCGCGACCAGCAGCAGCGCCAGCGCCGACCAGACCCAGGGCACCAGGCGGTTCGCGCCCTCGAGGCCGAAGTAGAGGTAGCGGATCGAGGCGGCGTGGCTGCCCTCGTTATAGAAGTCCGTGAACAGCTCGACCCCGACGAAAAACAGGGAGATCTGCAGCGCGACGGTCATGATCAGCGCCAGCGTATCGATGACCGTGTCCGCCACCGGGTAACGGGTGAAGCGCCGCACGGCCTGCAGCACGAGGATGATCAGCGCCGGGCCCGAGACGAAGGCGGTGGCGATGAAGCGCGGCCCGAGCAGGGACACGCTCCAGAAAGGCCGGGCGCTGCTCGCCGCAAACAGAAAGGCCGTCACCGTGTGAATGGAAATGGCCCAGAACATGGCCAGCACGACCCAGGGGAAGTAGGCGCCGAAACGCGGCTCCCGGCCCCGGTAGTGGCAGTAGTGCACGTAGAAGGGAATGGCCAGGTTCAGCAGCAGGTAGCCGGTGAGCACGACCACGTCCCAGGCCAGCAGCGACTCGGGCCAGTGCATGCGGCCGATAAAGGGCAGCAGGTGAAGGGCGCGGTCCGGCCGCCCCAGGTCGACCACCACGAACAGCATGGCCGAGAGCACCGCAGCCACCGCCAGTCCCTCGCCGATAAGCACCACCGCCTTGATGTCCTGGCGGTGGAACACGTAGGCCGGGATCACCAGCAGCACCGCCGCCGCCGCGATACCGACCAGAAAGGCGAAGTTGGCGATGTAGAAGCCCCAGGACACCTGGTCGCTCATGCCCGTGACGATGAGCCCCTCCCGGAGCTGCACCGCGTAGGCGCCGGCCCCGGCGAGCACCAGCAAGGCAAGGCAGGCGACCCAGAGGCGGTAGCCGCGGCCGCCGCCGGCCATGGCGCCCAGCGCATCGCGGATGAATGCGAGCATGCTCACCCCCTCAGTCCGTGAAGTACCAGAACTTCGGCTCCGTGCCGAGCTCTTCCTTCAGCCGGAACACCGGCTTGTTGGCTAGCACGTAGCGGATCTCGCTGTTCGGGTCCAGGAGGTTGCCGAAGATGCGCGCCCCGGTCGGGCAGGCCTCCTGGCAGGCCGGCTGGCGCCCCTCGCGGGTACGCTGGGTGCAGAAGTGGCACTTCTCCACCACGCCCTTCGGCCGCGGCCGGTTGCCGAGGTAATTCGTATCCGGGTTGATTTCCTCCGGGGGTAGCTGCGGTTCGCGCCAGTTGAAGTGCCGCGCCCAGTAGGGGCAGGCGGTCATGCAGTAGCGGCAACCGATGCACCAGTCATAGTCGACGACCACGATCCCGTCGGGCTCCAGCCAGGTCGCCTCCACCGGGCAGGCCTTCACGCAGGGCGGGTCGTCGCACTGCATGCACTGCACCGGCAGATAGTAGTGACCGTCCACGGGCACCGTGGCGGGGTCGTAGTAATGCTCGGCAGCCTCCAGCTCGCGGGTGCCCTCGGGCATCTCCAGGACGCGGATGTACTGCATCTGCGAGCCGCGATCCTGGTTGTTCTCGCGCACGCAGGCCGACACGCAGTCCCGGTAGCCCTGGCACTTGCTGATGTTGAGGGCATAGCCGAAGACCACGCCCTCCTGCGGCGGCGTATCCCGGCAGGTGATATCGACGCCGTAGCGACGCTTCGCCCGGCGCTCGATGCGGTCCAGGGCGTCGGCGATCTCCTCGTCGCTCATGCGCTGGTAGTGGTCCTGGAAGAAGCTGCCCATGGCGTCAAGGAAGGTGCTGCCGCCCCAGGCCGGGCCGGCGGCGGTGCCGCCGGCGACCGCCGCGCCCGCGGCGCCGAGAAAGCGCCGGCGGCCGGCATCGATGCCATCACTGTCCTTCGACTTCATGATGTTCCTCCAGCTCGGGGCGGGCGAGGCCAGCGCGGACCGGCGGTGGCGGCTCCGGCACCCGCGGGCGCACCGCCGGCGCGTGCGGATCGTGGCAGTGGGCGCAGCCGTAGATGCGGCGATCCCCCTGCCAGTCAGCCACGCGCTTGCCGTGGGCGCCGAAGGCCCAGTCGCGGTGCGGGGTGTAGTGGCACTGGGCGCAGACCCGGTCCGCGCGATCGAAGCTCACCCGCTCGCCGGCCAGGGTGTGCAGCTCGTTGCGGCCCTCGGCGGCGTGGCAGTCGAGGCACCAGAAGCGCCCGTCGCCGTGGTCCAGGGCCGCCGGGTGCGGCGAGAACAGCTTGCGCCGCTCGGGATTCGGCGCCATCTGGTCGTGGCAGGCGGCGCAGGGGAAAAACTTCAGCTCGCCCCGGCGCGGCACCACCTCGAAGGCGGGCGCGTTCACGTAGCCGTCGAACGGTGGCGGCGGCGCCGGGTCCGGCGCGGCAGTGACCGGGTTGCCACGCAGCGGCCGGTGGCCGTCTTCCGGCGCGGGCAGTTCCGCCGCGGCCAGCGAGGCGAAGGTGAAGACGGCGATCAGCGTGCAGGCACCGGTGACAGATGCGCCCGGGCGACCGCGGGAGCCCCGGGGATAACCCATCGCAAACGCTCCTTGGCGGGCGTGTCGAGACTGTAGCTCTCATGCTCGCGCCGGGGCGCGCGGGCTACCATGATCCCGGTCAAGGGAGCTGCCACTTGCGCCGGGCGGCGCACTATTCAACAATCGTTGAATGGCCGAGCAGACCGAGAAGCCCATGGACGACCAGACCCGCCCGCGCCCCGAGCGCATCCTCGACGCGGCCGAGGAGCTGTTTGCACTGCACGGCTATCCCGGATGTTGCACGAGCATGGCGCTGAAGCCAACAGTTCTGCGTTGCCGG
>CAJWWA010000125.1 GCA_913048495.1 uncultured Halieaceae bacterium | reverse complement strand
CGTCCGGCCGGGTTCGACGCCTCGGTAATCCCGTCCGAGGTGATCAGCAGCCGATCGCCGGGATCCAGCATCACGTCCACCTCGTCGAAGACCATCGTCGGTACCGTGGTGGCGCTGGCGGTCACCACCTGGATCGCGAGGCTGATCCGTGAGAGCTCGCCGCCGGAGGCGATGCGGGCCAGGGGCTGCGGCGCGGCGCCCGGGTTGGTGGCAATCAGCAGCTCGACCGCTTCCGCCCCCGCCGCGTGCGGGGTGCGCGCCTCCCGGGGTGCGAGCCGGACCTCGAAGCTGCACTGGCCCATGGCCAGGCTGTCCAGGGCTTTGCCGGTCTCGCGCACCAGTTTCTTCGCCGCCTTGCGCCGGGCCGCAGTCAGCCCCGCGGCGGCTTCCTCCCAGGCTTTCTCCAGTTCGCGCTGGCGGGCCGCCAGGGCCTCGGCCTGGGCTTCGCCGCCGCTCAGTCGCGCCAGCTCGGCGGCGAGGGTGGCATGCTCCTCGCGCAGCGCCTCCGGTTGCACCCGGTGCTTGCGCGCCACCGCGTAGATCTGCTCCAGGCGCTGCTGGGTCGTCGCCAGCCGTTCCGGGTTGATCTCGATCGTGTCGAGGTAGTGCTCGAGGTCCGACTGCGCCTCGCCCGCCTGGATGGCGGCCGATTCCAGCATTTCTCGCGCATTGTCGAGGCCGGCGCCCGGGTGCTGGCCGGCATCGATGAGCCGCCGGGCGCGCTGCGCCGTGGCCTCCAGCTGCTCGCAGAGCTCCCGGGCCTCGCCGGCGCTGGCGAGGATGTCCTCGGCGCCGGCCAGCTGCTTCTCCTCGGCCTCGAGGGTGGCGATCTCGTCCTCGCCCAGGGCGAGCTCGTCGAGCTCGCGGACCTGGTATTCGAGGAGCTGCCGCCGCGCTTCCCCCTCGTCGCCGGCGCCGCGCAGCGCCTCGAGGGCGTCGCGGGTCTCCTGCCATTCCCGGGCGAGGGCGGCGACGTGGGCTGCGGCCTTGCCGGCCCCCGCGTAGCTGTCGAGGAGGCTCCGCTGGACCTCGCGCCGGAGCAGGGACTGGTGGGCGTGCTGGCTGTGAATGTCGGCGAGGTGACGCCCGAGTTCCGCGCACTGCTGCAGGGTGGCCGGGCTGCCGTTGATCCAGGCCCGGGAGCGGTCGCCGGCGATCACCCGGCGCAGGATGCATTCCTCCGCGGGCAGCTCGCGCTCGGCGAGCCAGGCGCGGGCGGCGGGGAGGTCGGCCAGGTCGAAGGTGGCGGTCACCTCGGCGCGCTCGCAGCCCGGGCGGATGGCCCTGGGGTCGGCGCGGTCGCCGAGGCAGAGGCCCAGGGCGTCGAGCATGATGGACTTGCCGGCACCGGTTTCACCGGTAATGGCAGTCATGCCGGGCCCGAGTTCCACCTCGAGAGCCTCGACCACCGTGTAATTGCGGATGCCCAGGTGTACCAGCATGGAATCGGTGCGCCGTCAGGGGTGACAGGGTGTTATACCGCAGACATCGGCCCCCGGGAAACATCGGCGCCGGCCGCCGCTTTGCGGTAGTGTCCTGTCCGCGGACAGGACACTAGCCCCCCGCTGTGATAAAAGACGAGCATCGAAAGCGACGGAATGGCCGTGCACGAGGAAATTTCGGACAGGGCGCGAACGCTCCTCAAGGTGCTGGTGCAGCGGCATATCCGCGATGGCCAGCCGGTGGGGTCGCGCACGCTGCAGGAAGAGGCGGGGCTGCCGGTCAGCGCCGCCACGATCCGCAATGTCATGTCCGACCTGGAAGAGCGCGGTTACCTGCACTCCCCCCATACCAGCGCCGGGCGCGTGCCCACGCCGCTGGGCTACCGCTTCTTCGTCGACAGCCTGCTCGAGGTCCAGGCCCTTGACGACGCCTCCGTGGATATCCTCCGCTCGGCCCTGAACCCGGACAAGAGTTCGACGGACCTGGTGCAGACCGCGTCCTCCCTGTTGTCGGCGATCACCTCCCAGGCCGGCATCGTCACCGTGCCCCGGCAGGACGCGCAGCAGCTGCGGCAGGTGGAATTCCTGCCGCTGTCGGACCGGCGCGTACTCGTCATCCTCGTGGTCAACGAGCGCGAGGTGCAGAACCGCATCATCCATACGGCCCGGGATTTCTCCGACGAGGAACTGCGCGCGGCGGCGGCGCTGGTCAACCAGCGCTTCGGCGGCCAGCCGCTGGACCGGGTCAAGGCGCAGATTCTCGGCGAGATGCGCGAGGCGCGCAGCCGCATCGATGACTACCTGACGGCGACCCTGGATCTCGCCAGCCAGGCCCTCGACCCCGAGGAGCGCGACGAGGACTGCCTCGTGGCCGGCGAGGCACACCTGCTCGACAGCGCCAGCGCCGAGGATGTCGACAAGCTGCGGGAACTGTTCGAGGTCTTTGAACGCAAGAAGGACCTGCTCCACCTGCTCGAGCGCTGCACCCGCGCCGACGGGGTGCAGATCTTCATCGGCGAGGAGGCGGGCTACGAGGTGTTCGGCGATTTCAGCGTGATCACCGCGCCTTATGGCGATGGCCGCCGGCCCCTGGGGGTTCTCGGCGTCATCGGCCCGACGCGCATGGCCTATGACCGGGTGATCCCGATCGTCGATGTGACCTCGCGCATGCTCTCCTCCGCGCTCGCCCGCTGAGCCCCCGCGCCGGCGAGCGACCCGCCCCGCGCGCAGGGGGCCGTTGATGCCTGCCGATACCCGCCAGCGGCAGGCGCGCCCGCTGACACCCCGCCCTTGAAAAGCGCCGCGCCGCCCCAATGAACCCTCCATCGCAAGCCATGTCGCAAGGGAGGGAGCGCGTGTCCGACAAGGAGCAGGAACCGCAGGTGCCGCCGGAAGAGGCCGGGCAGGACGCCGAGCAGAAAGCGGCGCAGGAGGCCGAGCGGGAAACCGCAGAGGCTGCAGCCGGTGACGGCGAGGCGGTGAACGCCGAAGCGGACGGCGCTGCTGCAGGAACCGGCGAAGAGGACGCGGCGCTGGCCGCAGAGCTCGCCGAAGCGCGCGACCAGGTCCTGCGCGCCCAGGCCGAGGTGCAGAATACCCGCCGGCGCGCCGAGCAGGATGTCGAGCGCGCGCGGAAGTACGCGCTGGAGCGCTTTTGCAGCGAGCTCCTGCCGGTGGTGGACAACCTCGAGCGTGCACTCGAGTCCGCCTCGGGTGACGACGAGCAGCTGCGTCCCATTGCCGAGGGCGTCGAGCTGACCCTGAAAAGCTTCCTGAACGCCCTGGGCAAGTTCAACATCGAGCCCGTGGACCCCGCCGGGGAACCCTTCGATCCCCAGTTCCACCAGGCCATGAGCAGCGTCGAGAACCCGGACGTCGAGCCGAATACCGTGGTCGCCGTCATGCAGAAGGGCTACACCCTGAACGGCCGCCTCGTGAGGCCCGCCATGGTGATGGTGAGCAAGGCCGCGGCGGGGGATTCCGGGTCCTGATCGGCCCGATCCCCGTGCCCTTGAATTCCGCGGCACAGGGCCAATATAGGAACCAGTTAGCGAAACAGCGGGTCGCCGGCGCGGCCCGAGAGGAGATTTGACATGGGCAAGATCATTGGAATCGACCTGGGTACCACCAACAGCTGTGTGGCTGTCATGGAAGGTGACAAGACCCGGGTTATCGAGAACGCCGAGGGCGACCGCACCACGCCCTCTATCGTCGCCTACACGGAAGACGGCGAAATCCTGGTGGGGCAGAGCGCCAAGCGCCAGGCCGTGACCAACCCGAAGAACACCCTTTACGCGGTGAAGCGTCTCATCGGCCGCAAGTTCAAGGACGATGTCGTCCAGAAAGACATCAAGATGGTCCCCTACGAGATCGTCGCCGCGGACAATGGCGACGCCTGGGTGGCGGCCAAGGGCGAGAAGATGGCGCCCCCGCAGGTTTCTGCCGAAGTACTGCGCAAGATGAAGAAGACGGCTGAGGAATACCTCGGCGAAACCGTGACCGAGGCGGTCATCACCGTTCCGGCCTACTTCAATGACTCCCAGCGCCAGGCCACGAAGGACGCCGGCAAGATCGCCGGCCTCGAGGTCAAGCGCATCATCAACGAACCGACAGCCGCGGCGCTCGCCTACGGTATGGACAAGGCCCAGGGCGACCGCACGATCGCGGTCTATGACCTCGGCGGCGGTACCTTTGACATCTCCATCATCGAGATCGCGGAGGTGGACGGCGAGCACCAGTTCGAGGTGCTGTCCACGAACGGGGATACCTTCCTCGGCGGCGAGGACTTCGACCTGCGCCTCATCGACTACCTCGCGGCGGAATTCAAGAAGGAAAGCGGCATCGACCTGCACAACGATCCGCTGGCCCTGCAGCGCCTGAAAGAGGCGGCCGAGAAGGCGAAGATTGAGCTGTCCAGCTCGCAGCAGACGGAGGTCAACCTTCCGTACATCACCGCCGACGCCTCCGGGCCGAAGCACCTGGTGGTCAAGCTGTCGCGCTCCAAGCTCGAGTCCCTGGTAGAAGACCTCGTCACCCGCTCCATGGAGCCGGTCAAGGTCGCCCTGAAGGATGCCGGCCTGTCTCCGAGCGAGATCAACGACGTCATCCTCGTGGGCGGCCAGACGCGCATGCCGCTGGTGCAGAAGCAGGTCGCCGAGTATTTCGGCAAAGACCCGCGCCGGGACGTGAACCCGGACGAGGCGGTGGCCATGGGCGCAGCCATCCAGGGTGCGGTGCTGTCCGGTGACGTGAAGGACGTGCTGCTGCTGGACGTGACGCCGCTGACCCTGGGTATCGAAACCATGGGTGGCGTGGCCACGCCGCTGATCGAGAAGAACACCACGATCCCGACCAAGAAGTCGCAGGTGTTCTCCACGGCGGAAGACAACCAGACGGCCGTGACCATCCACGTGGTGCAGGGCGAGCGCAAGCAGGCTGCCCAGAACAAGTCCCTGGGACGCTTCGACCTAGCCGACATCCCGCCGGCGCCGCGGGGGATGCCGCAGATCGAGGTCACCTTCGACCTCGACGCCAACGGCATCCTCAATGTCTCTGCCAAGGACAAGGCCACCGGCAAGGAACAGTCGATCCGCATCACCGCCTCCGGCGGCCTGTCCGAGGACGAGATCGAGAAGATGGTGGCCGATGCCGAGGCCAACGCCGAGGCGGACAAGCAGTTCGAGGAACTCATCACGGCGCGCAACAGCACCGAAGGCCTCATCCACGCGGCCCGCAAGACGCTGGAAGAGGGCGGTGACCACGCCACCGCGGAAGAGAAGGCCGCCATCGAGGCCGCCATCACGGAAGCCGAGGAGGCCGTGAAAGGCGACGACAAGGACGCCATCGACGCGGCGGCGAACAAGCTCACCGAGGCGACGGGCCCCGTGGCGCAGAAGATGTATGCCGCCCAGGCCGAGAGCGCCGGGGGGGCGACCGGTGCGCAGGGTGATGCCGGTGCCGGTGAAAGCACCGCCAGTGGTGACGACGCCGTCGACGCGGAGTTTGAGGAAGTCGACGACGACAAGAAGTAAACTGGCGCTTTTGCGGGGCCCGCAGGGCCCCGCGTGACGCCCCCTCCTGGCGCGGGACTCTGTTTCCCGCGTCGTCGTTTCCGAGCGAGGGGCATTTGCGGGACGGGATATGGCAAAGCGGGATTACTACGAGGTGCTCGGCGTCAGCCGCGGCGCCGATGAAAAGGACATCAAGAAGGCCTACCGTCGGGTAGCCATGAAGTACCACCCGGATCGCAATCCCGACGATCCGGATGCGGACGACAAGTTCAAGGAAGCCACGGAGGCCTACGACGTCCTCACGGACAGCGAGAAGCGCGCGGCCTACGACCAGTTCGGCCACGCGGGCGTCGACCAGTCCATGGGGGGCGGTGCCGGGGGCTTCGGCGGCGGCAGCTTCAGCGATATTTTCGGCGATGTCTTCGGCGATATTTTCGGCGGGGGTGGCCGCGCCCGCGGCGGGCCGCAGCGCGGCGCCGACCTGCGCTACACCCTGGATATCACGCTCGAGCAGGCCGTGCGCGGCACCACGGTGGAAATCCGCGTGCCGACGCTCGTCTCCTGCAGCACCTGTAACGGCAGCGGCGCGAAGAAAGGCAGTTCGCCGACCACCTGTGGCACCTGCGGCGGCATCGGCCAGGTGCGCATGCAGCAGGGTTTTTTCCAGGTGCAGCAGACCTGCCCGACCTGCCGCGGCCGCGGGACGCTCATCTCCGACCCCTGCACGAGCTGCCGCGGCCAGGGCCGGGTGGAGAAGACCAAGACGCTGTCCGTGAAAGTGCCGCCGGGCGTGGATACCGGCGATCGTATCCGTCTGTCCGGCGAGGGCGAGGCCGGGCCCGAGGGCGGGCCGGCCGGGGACCTGTTCGTGCAGATCTCCGTCAAGCAGCACCCGATCTTCGAGCGCGACGGCAAGAACCTGTACTGCGAGATTCCCATCACCTTCGTGGACGCCGCCCTCGGCGGTGAACTGGAGGTGCCGACGCTCGACGGGCGCGTGAAGCTCAAGATCCCGCCGGAGACCCAGACCGGCAAGCTCTTCCGCCTGCGCGGCAAGGGCGTGCAGCCGGTGCGCGGTGGCGGCGTGGGTGACCTCCTCTGCCGCGCCGTGGTCGAGACACCGGTGAATCTCAACAAGGAACAGAAGGAGCTCCTGCGCAAGTTCGAGGAGAGCCTGGGGCAGGGCGGCAACGCCCAGTCGCCGCGGCAGACCAGCTTCTTCGAGGGCGTCAGGCGGTTCTTTGACGACATGAAGCCATGAGCCTGCGCATCGGCATTACCGGCGCCGGTGGGCGCATGGGACAGACGCTGGTACAGGCCCTCCGCCAGGCCGGCGACAGCATGGTGCTTGCCGCGGCCCTGGAGCGCCCGCAGAGCAGCCTCCTCGGCGCGGATGCCGGCGAGCTCGGCGGTACCGGCGCCAACGGCATCCGCGTGGGCAGCGACGTTGACAGTGCGCTAAAGGCCGTGGACGTGCTGGTGGATTTCAGCTCCGTACCGGCGACCCTCGCCAACGTCGCGGCCTGCCGCGCGCACGGCCGGGCCCTGGTCATCGGCACCACGGGCTTCAGCCCCGACGAACTGGCGGAGATCGACGCCGCCGCCGCCGACATCCCCATCTGCAAGGCCTCCAACTTCAGCACCGGTGTGAATCTGTGCTTCCGCCTGGTGGCGGAGGCCGCCCGCGTTCTCGGCGACGAGGTCGACGTGGAGGTGATCGAGGCGCACCACCGGCACAAGTTGGATGCGCCCTCCGGTACGGCACTCAGCCTCGGCCAGGCCGCCGCCGCCGCCCTCGGCCGTGACCTGCGCGAGGACGCGGTGTACCACCGGGAGGGCCAGACCGGCGCCCGTCGCGCCGGCAGCATCGGCTTCAGCACCATCCGCGGCGGGGATATCGTCGGTGACCACACGGTGCTCTTCGCCGGTGACGGCGAGCGGATCGAGATTACCCACAAGGCCAGCAGCCGGCTGGCCTTCGCCCGTGGCGCCCTGCGCGCCGCCGCCTGGCTGGCGGCGCAGCCCCCGGGCCTCTATGACATGCAGGACGTGCTCGGCCTGCGGCCGAAGGAGGAATCAGCGTGATCGACCAGGCACCGGGGGCAGGCGGCAATGTCGTCGATATCGACGAGAGCAACGCCGCGCACTACCTCATCGACGAGTCGCACAAGCGGCCCGTGGTCATCGATTTCTGGGCGGACTGGTGCGAGCCCTGCAAGACGCTCATGCCGGTGCTGGAGCGCCTCGCCGATGAGTACCGCGGCGCCTTCCTGTTGGCCCGGGTGAACGCCGACAGCCAGCAGATGATCGCGCAGCAGTTCGGCGTGCGCAGCCTGCCGACGGTACTGGTGATGCAGCGCGGCCAGCCCGTGGACGGCTTTGCGGGCGCCCAACCGGAGGCGGCGGTGCGCGAACTCCTGCAGAAGTACCTGCCGTCGCCGTTCGAAGGCGTGCTCGCCGAGGCGGCGGAAAAACTACAGGCCGGCGACGCGAGCGGTGCCATTGCGCTGCTGCGGCCGGCCTACGAACAGTCCGGCCGCGACCACGAGGTCGCGATGGTCTACGCCCACGCGCTGATCGAGGGCTATCGTCTCGACGAGGCCGAGCAGGTGCTCGATGCGGTCCGGATGGTCGACCAGGATGCCGCGTACGAGCAGTGCCGGGCGCAGCTGGCAATTCGCCGCGAGTCGGCGAAGTCGCCGGAGGTGACGGCCCTGGAAGAGCAGCTCGAGGCCGACCCGGACAACCTGGACCTGCGCGCGCAGCTGGCGGTGCACTACACCGACACCGGCCAGTTCCGCGAGGGTCTCGAGGCGCTGTTCTTCATCCTCCAGCGGCAGCTGGACCACAACGACGGCGCCACGAAGAAAGCCTACCTGGACACCATCGCCTCCCTCGGCAAGGGCGACCCGCTCGCCGCCGAGTTCCAACGCAAGCTCTACAGCCTGCTTTACTGATCCGGCGCAGCGCCGGGCGTCCCCATGGGGCCTTGCCCCGTGGGTCTGGCACCAGCGCGCCCGGAGAGCCCGCCAACCCCGCGCTACGCGGCTGGAAAGCTTCACCAGAACACGCTTGTTTCACCTCCCCACACCGGCTAGAGTACTCGGCCGAGGAAAAACATACTCGAAAGTCAAATTTTGGGGGCCCGGACGCCGGGTAACCCGGATTCCAGGTAACCAAGGAGAACGACCGTGGATACCAGCTTTTCCGCCGAGGATCTCGCCTTCCGCGATGAGGTCCGCGCCTTTTTCGCCGAGGCCTACGACGACGACCTGCAGGCCCGCCTTGCCGACAAGGCCACGTTCCGGGAGGCGGTCATCGACTGGCAGCGCCGCCTTTACGAGAAGGGCTGGATCGCTCCGAACTGGCCGAAGGCACACGGTGGCGCCGAGTGGACGCCCACGCAGAACTTCATCTACGAGACCGAGCGGGCCGCCTCGGGCGTCCGCGACGTGGTCCCCTTCGGCCTGAAGATGGTCGGCCCTGTGATCTACACCTTCGGCAACGACGAGCAGAAGGAGCGCTTCCTGCCCCGTATCCTGCGCAGCGAGGACTGGTGGTGCCAGGGCTACTCGGAACCGGGCGCCGGCTCCGACCTCGCTTCCCTGAAGACCCGCGCGGAGCGTGACGGCGACGATTACGTGGTCAACGGCGCCAAGATCTGGACCACCTATGCCCAGTACGCGGACTGGATCTTCTGCCTGGTACGCACGAGCAGTGAGGGCAAGAAGCAGAACGGCATCTCCTTCCTGCTTATCGACATGCACTCGCCGGGCATCAAGGTGAACCCGATCGTCTCCATCGACAACCACCACAGCCTGAACGAGGTGGAGTTCAACAACGTCCGCGTGCCTGTCGCCAACCTGATCGGCGAAGAGGACAAGGGCTGGACCTACGCCAAGGCGCTGCTCGCCCACGAGCGCACGTCCATCGCCGGGGTTGCCGATTCGAAGCGCGCGCTGCGCGAAGTGTGCGACTTCGCCGCGCGGGAAGAGAACGGCGG
>CAJWWA010000124.1 GCA_913048495.1 uncultured Halieaceae bacterium | reverse complement strand
TCGCTACCCGGGCCGGCGAAGTCCACGGCCCGGCCCGCCAGCGTCCCGTACCAGCCCCGCACGCTGCGCCCACCGGCATCGAGGTAGGCCGTGACCTCCTGTGCCGCGTCGCGGGTGAGCAGCGCGCAGAGATAGTGGTCGCGTCCGGCTGCCCGCGCCCAGGCGACGGCGCGCCTGCTGCCGGGGAGGGCGGCGCGAAGCCGTAGCACCAGGTCGGCGGGCAGCCCGGGCACGTCGCAGGGGGCCAGGGCGAGGAGCCAGCCCCCGGGCAGTCCCGGCAGGACGGCCTCGACCCCGGCGAGCGGGCCCTGGTAGGGCGGCCGCCGGTCGCACACGATGCCGTCGGCGAGTGCGCGGTAGTCCGCCTGGTTGCGGTTGCAGGCCACCAGCAGCCGGTCGACCTGCGGGCGCAGGCGCGCCTCGCCGAGAGCGAACTCAAGGCATCCGGGGCGCGGCGCGAGCAGGCCTGTATCGTCGCCGACCGCGCCGCCCGCGAAGCCGAGCGCCAGCGGCGCCTTGGCACCCAGAACCTCGCCTCCGAGGAAGCCATCGACAACGCCGAGAGCCAGGCGCTCGCCCAGCAGGCCGCCTGCACCGCCGCCCGCTCCGCCGTTGAGGTGAGCCGGGCACAGCTCGAGGTCGCCCAGGCTGCGCTGGACCAGACGCAGCTGCGCGCGCCCTTCCCCGGCGTGGTCGCCGAAGTGAACGGCGAGGTCGGCGAGTTCGTCACGCCCTCCCCCGTCGGCATCCCCACGCCGCCGGCGGTGGACCTCATGGACATCAGCTGCCTCTATGTCTCCGCCCCCATCGACGAGGTCGATGCGCCGGCGATCCGCGTGGACATGCCGGCAAACATCTCCCTCGACGCCTTCGATGACCAGGTCTTCGCCGGCCGGGTCCGGCGCGTGGCGCCCTACGTCCTCGACGTGGAAAAGCAGGCGCGCACCGTGGACGTAGAGGTGGCCTTCCTCGAGCCGGCGGACTGCAACTGCATGCTCCCGGGCTACAGCGCCGACATCGAGGTGATCCTGGCCCAGCACGACAACGTGCTGCGCATCCCCACCCAGGCCGTGCGCGAGGGCAACCGCGTGTACCTGGTGGGCGATGACGACCGGCTGGAGGAGCGCAGCATCGAGACCGGCCTGCGCAACTGGGCCTGGACCGAGGTGACCGCCGGCCTCGAAGCCGGCGACACGCTGGTGCTGTCGGTCGACCGGGAAGGCGTGGCGCCCGGCGTGCTGGTCGAGGCGAGGCCGGGGCCCGGCGGCGATGATTGAGCTGTCGCACATCGACCGGCACTTCCAGGTCGGTGACCAGCTCGTCAAGGCCCTGGACGATGTCACCCTGCACATCGGCGCGGGGGAATACGTCTCCATCATGGGCCCCTCGGGCTCGGGCAAGTCGACGCTCCTCAACCTCATCGGCCTGCTCGACCGGCCCACGGCCGGCCGCTACCGCCTCGAGGGCACCGACGTCACTGCGCTCAGCGACGTGGAACAGGCCCGCGTGCGCAACAGCCAGATCGGCTTCGTCTTCCAGATGTTCCACCTCGTACCGCGGCTCACCGCCGCGGAGAACGTCGAGCTGCCCCTGCTGCTGGCAGGGATGGCGGCGGAGGAGCGGCGGCCGCGGGTCGACGCGGCGCTCGAGGCCCTGGGCATGGCGGACCGCGCCCATCACAAGCCCGAGCAGCTCTCCGGCGGCCAGCGCCAGCGCGTGGCCATCGCCCGCGCCACGATCACGGAGCCGCGGGTGCTGCTCGCGGATGAGCCCACGGGCAACCTCGACCACAAGTCCGGGGGCGATGTCATCGCCATCCTCGAGGGGCTGGTCGACGCGGGCATCACGCTGATCATGGTGACCCACGACCCCGCCATGGGCGGCCGCGCACGCCGGCAGCTCAAGATGATGGACGGGCGCCTGGCCAGCGACGAGACAGGCGGACCGGATGACACTGCATAGCGCGGACGTGGCGCGCTTCTCCTGGCGCGCGCTCATCGGCTACCCGGCCCGGACCCTGCTCATGCTCGTCGCCATGGCCATCGGCGTCGGCTCCGTGGTGGTCCTCACCGCCCTCGGCGAGGGCGCGCGCGGCTACGTAACCGGCGAATTCGCCTCGCTGGGGACCAACCTCGTGGTGGTCCTCCCCGGGCGCTCCGAGACCGCCGGCGTCAACCCCGGCGCGATGTTCGGCGAGACGCCGCGGGACCTCACCCTCGACGATGCGCTGGCCCTCACCCGCTCGGGCCGCGTGCGCCGTGTCGCCCCCCTGAACGTGGGCTCGGTGTCGGTGAGCTACGGGCCCCGCTCCCGCGACGTGGTCATGCTCGGCTCCACCGCCGAGATGCTGCCGGTACGGCACTGGACCATGGCCCAGGGCAGTTTCCTGCGGGTGTCGGATATCGATCGGGCCCTGCCGGTAGCCGTGCTCGGCCAGACCGTCCGCGACGAGCTCTTCGGCGCCGAGCGCGCTCTCGGCGAGTGGCTGCGCATTGGCGACCGTCGCTTCCGCGTGATAGGCATCCTCGAGTCCCAGGGGCGCTCCATCGGCGTGGACACGGACGAGACGATCATCATTCCCGTGGCCGCGGCGCAGCAGCTTCTCAACACGCGGTCGCTGTTCCGCATCCTGGTCGAGGCGCGCAGCCGCGAGGACATCGAGCCGGTGCGCGACTTCGTCGAGGCGACCATCGCCGAGCGGCACCAGGGCGAGAAGGACGTGACCGTCGTGACCCAGGACGCGGTGCTCTCCACCTTCGACGATATCCTCGGCGCCCTCACCCTCGCCGTGGGCGGCATCGCCGCCATCAGTCTCGCGGTGGCGGGCATCCTCATCATGAACGTGATGCTGGTGGCCGTCTCCGAGCGCACCGCGGAGATCGGCCTGCTCAAGGCCATCGGCGCCACGCCGCGGCAGATCCTGCTGCTGATCCTCGCCGAGGCATCGCTGCTGTCCCTCCTGGGCGCCCTCCTCGGCCTGGCGGTGGGTCAGGCCAGTGCCTTCGGTCTGCGCCTCGCGCTGCCGATTCTGCCGGCCTACCCGCCCAACTGGGTCATCGCTGTCGTGGTCGCCATTGCCATGGTCACGGGCGTGGTCTTCAGCCTGCTGCCGGCACGCAACGCGGCGCGGCTGGACCCGGTCCTCGCCCTCTCGCGGAGATAGGCCGGTGAACACTGCGGATTTCCTGTCCCTGACCAGCAGCTCGCTCATCGCGCACCGCACGCGCAGCCTGCTCACGGCCCTGGGAATCGCCGTGGGCATCGGCGCGGTGGTCCTGCTCACCTCCATCGGCCAGGGGCTGCAGCAGTTCGTGCTGGCACAGTTCACTCAGTTCGGCACCACCATTGTCGCCGTCAACCCGGGCAAGGCGACCACGGCGGGCACCAGCGTCGGCGTCTTCGGCACGGAGCGGCCGCTGACCCTCGATGACGCCGTCGCCCTGGAGCAGCTCCCCTACGCCAGCGCCGTTGTGCCGTTCGTACAGGGCAACGCCGCCGTGGAGTACGGTAGCCTGAGCCGGCGTACCACGATCTTCGGAGCCGGCCCCGCCATGCCCGATGCGTTCCGCATGGCGGTCGCCATCGGCCGCTTCCTCCCGGAGGACGACCCGACCGCGCCCAGGGCCTTCGCGGTGCTCGGCAGCAAGATGCGCAGCGAGCTCTTCCGGGATGAGAACCCGCTGGGCAGGCTCGTGACCATCGCCGGCAGCCGCTTCCGCGTGATCGGCGTCATGGAATCAAAAGGCACGGTGCTCGGCTTCGATCTCGACGACACGGTGTACATTCCCGCGGCCCGTGCCATGAACCTGTTCAATGTCGACGGGCTCATCGAGATCGACGTGATGTACGACGAAGACACCGCCGTGGACACCGTGGTCGAGGGTATCCGCCGGGTGCTGACGGCCCGCCACGGCCGCGACGACGTCACCATCACCACGCAGCAGCAGATGCTCGACGTGCTCGGCGGCGTGCTGGACGTGCTCACCTTCGCCGTCGCGGCCATCGGCGGCGTGTCGCTGCTGGTGGGGGCCATCGGCATCGTCACCATCATGACCATCGCCGTGAACGAGCGCACCAACGAGATCGGCCTGCTGCGCGCCCTCGGCGCACGCCAGGGCCAGGTGCTTTCGCTGTTTCTCGGCGAAGCCATCGTCCTCGCCGCCGTTGGCGGCCTCGCCGGCCTCGCCCTCGGCACCGGCCTCGGACAGCTGCTGCATCTGGCCGTGCCGGCGCTCCCGGTCCGCCCGTCACTGTTCTACACCGTCCTCGCCGAGAGCATCGCCGTGACCATCGGCCTGCTCGCGGGCGTACTGCCGGCCCGCCGTGCCGCCCGCCTGGACCCCGTGGAGGCCCTGCGCGCGGAGTAGCGCGGGAATCCACACCCGGGTACGGTCGTCAACAGGGAGAGGGGGAAGGGACCATGAACGACGGCACGATGCTCGCCGAACGGTTCACCAGCGAACGCCTGGTGCTGCGCCGGCCGGAACCGGCGGATGCAGCGGCCATTTACGATCGCTACGCGACCAGTGACGCCGTCACGCGCTACCTGAGCTGGCCCCGCCACCGATCGATCGACGACACGCGCGCCTTCCTGGCCTTCTCCGACGCTGCCTGGGCGCAGTGGCACGCCGGGCCGCTGCTCATCGAGGAGCGGGAGAGCGGCACGCTGCTGGGCAGTACGGGGGTGGCCTGCCAGACGCCCTACCGGGTCGACACCGGCTACGTGCTCGCCGAGGACGCCTGGGGCCAGGGCTATGCCAGCGAGGCGCTCGCCGCAGTACTGGAGGCGCTGGGGGGCACCACCGTCTGGCGGGTCGAGGCCTTCTGCCACCCGGAGCACACGGCCTCCACCAGCGTGCTCGAGAAGGCCGGCTTCGAGCTCGACGGACGCCTGCGCCGGCACACGGTCTTTCCCAACCTGGCGCCGGAGCCGCAGGACGTCCTCGTCTATTCCCGCATTCTCTGGTAACCCGCCGCGACGGACAGCGTCTGTCTACTGGATGGAGGCGACGTTCGCTTCCCAGTTCTGCCCGTCAAAGGGCACGATCTCCCAACCCTCGATGCCGGCGTCCAGGCAGCGGCCGTTGATGTCGAAACCGTCGGGGTGGGAGCGCGGCCGGGTGAAGGGATGGATACCGCAAACGCCGCAGAAGCGATGCTCCGCCTGCTTGGTGTTGAAGCGATAGCTGCGCAGCACGTCCTCCCCGGACAGCAGCTCGAAGTCCTCCGCCGCGACGATGACATTGACGAACCCCTTCATCGCGCAGATCGAACAATTGCAGGCGATGGCCCGCCGCCCCTGCAGCCGCACACGGAAGCGCACCGCGCCGCAGTGACAGCCGCCTTCCTGCCAGGGCGCCGAAGCCTTCGACGCGTCCGGATCATCCTGTTTCATCGTGGTCATGCTGTCTCCCCGATCGTCAGCTGCTGTGATTGTTGGCTCGGCAACGGGCCATGGCAACCCCCGGGAACCCGGGGTTCGCGTCATATAGCCGAAAGAAATATTGCTGACACAAACCGCTATTTCACGGGGGAACGCGCCGGCGCTAGCCTCCAGCTTCCCATAATGACCCGCAAGGAGAGCCCACATGTCTGCCACCGATGAATTTCTCGCCGCGAACGCACGCTACGTCGAGAGCTTTGACAAAGGCGACAAGCCCATGCCGCCCGCGAAACAGGTCGCCGTGGTGGCCTGCATGGACGCGCGTATCGAGACCGGACGCCTTCTCGGGCTCGAGGAAGGGGATGCGCACGTGATCCGCAACGCCGGCGGCGTCGTGACCGACGACGTCATCCGCTCGCTCGCCATTTCCCAGCGCCTGCTCGGCACCCGGGAGATCGTGCTCATCCACCACACGGACTGTGGCATGCTCACCTTCAAGGACGACGCGGTGAAGGCCGACACCGGCCTGCGCCCGCCCTTCGCCCTGGAAGCTTTCGCAGATCCGGCGGAGGATGTGAAGCAGTCCATGCGACGCATCGCCAATAGCCCCTTCGTCCCGCACAAGGACGCCGTGCGCGGTTTCGTCTACCACGTCGAGACGGGCAAGCTGGAGGAAGTCCACGCCTGAGGAGGCCTGCCCCGCCGGGCCCGGCCGGCGACCCGGATGGCGCGTTTCGGTAAACTGCGCGCTCGCGCCACGGAGAGGCGGCCATGCCCGAACTCGACGCACCCGGCACCGGCGCCCTGGTCGGCCGGATACTTTCGATCCTGTTCCCCATCGTGGCCATCGTCACGGTGGGCTTTCTCTATGGGCGAAGGCACAAGCCGGAGATGTCCGTCGCCAACCGGCTGAACATGGACATCTTCGTGCCGGCGCTGATCCTCGGCGCCATGGCCAGCAAGTCCTTCGAACCGACGCGCTACGCCGGGCTCGCCGCCGGTGCTGCGCTCCTGCTGCTGACCTGCGGTCTCCTCGCCTGGCCCCTGGCCCGCCGCCTCGGCCTCCCCTGGCGGACCTTCGTACCGCCCATGATGTTCAACAATTCGGCCAACATCGGTATCCCGCTGGCGGTGCTGGCCTTCGGTGAGGAAGCGCTCGCGGCCGGGGTCATCCTCTACAGCGTGTCGAACGTCATGCATTTCTCCCTGGGGGTGCGCATGCTCGACCCGCACGCCAGCCTGCGCACGCTGTGGCGCAACCCGACGCTGCTCGCCGCCTTCGGCGGTCTCGCCATCGCCCTGCTCGGGGTGCCCGTGTGGCAACCGGTCGTGCAGGCGCTGCAGCTGCTGGGCAACGTGGCCATTCCGCTGTTGCTGTTCGCCCTCGGCGTGCGCATGCAGGACGTGCGCTTCGACGCCCTCGGCGCGTCCCTGGTCGGGGCGCTGGCCCGCCCCCTTTTCGGCATGGGGCTCGGCTGGCTGCTCGGTGAGCTGCTCGGCCTCGGGCCCCGCGACAGCGCGCTGCTGATCCTCTTCGGCGCGCTGCCGCCGGCGGTGATGAACTTCCTCTTCGCCGAGCGCTACGGGCAGGAACCGGAACGCGTCGCCGCTATCGTCCTCGTCGGCAACCTCGCGGCGCTGCTGGTGCTCCCGGTCGCCCTCGGCTGGGTGCTCTAGCCGTAAGCGCCATCGCGCGGTGCGAGCACCACGCCAAGACTTTCCAGGTTGCGGCCGAAGAAGCTCGGGGTGATCGGCGGGGGCTGGTCTCCCCAGGCCGGGCTGAAGCCCCCGAAGTTCTCGAGCAGCACCTCGAAGGCCGACTCCATCTCGGCGCGCGCGAGGGCCGCACCCACGCATACGTGCCGCCCCACGCCGAACGCCAGGTGCTGCCCCGGCCGGGGCCGGTCGAGGTCAACCTCGTCGCTGCGCGCGTAGCGCGCCGGGTCCCGGTTTGCCGCCCCGAAGCGAAGGCTGAGCAGGTCCCCCGCTTCGAGCGCAACACCACCCAGCACCGTGGCGGCAGTCACCTCGCGGAACATGCCCTGCGCCGGGCTCTCGAGGCGCAGTACCTCCTCGCAGAAGGGCCGGATACGGTCCCACTCCCCGGCGAGGCGGGAGGCCAGGGCCGGCTGCTCGCAGAGCAGGCGCATGCCGGAGGAAATGGCGGCCGTGGTCGTTTCGTTACCGGAAGCGAGCAGGTCGATGGTCAGGATAGTGAGCTGCTCCTCGAGGCTGAACCCCCCGGGACCCTCTCCGGCGCGCGCCATCTCCGTGAGCATATCGTTGCGCGGTTCCCGCAGCCGCTCCTCCAGCAGCGCCTTGAAGTAGTGCTGCATGTCGACGACCAGCGCCGCGCACTCCACCTCCCGCGCTTCCGAGACCATCATGCTGAACGGCTCCACGATCGCATCGGACCAGGCCTTGAAGCGGGCGAGGTCGCCATCGGGGACGCCGAGCAGGTCCGCGATCACCTGCATGGGCAGCGGGTGGGCGAAAGCCGCAACGAAATCCACCGGCTCTTCCACCGGGAGCCTGCCTGCCAGGGCTTGGGCGATTGCGCGGATGCGCGGCGTGTAGTCGCGGATGCGCGAAGCCGTGAACAACGGCTGCAGGAAACCGCGGACACGCGTGTGTACCGGCGGGTCCGAGGTGGAACAGGATGCGCGCGGCAGCCAGCCCCGGGACGTGTACTGGTCGATAACTGCCTGCGGGATGCCGCCGGGCCGCAATGCCATCGGGCTGACACCGCTGATGAATAGATCCGGCTGCCGCAGCACCTCCTCGCAAAGCCGGTAGCTGGTGACGAGGTAGATCCCCTTCTCGGGCATGCGGTAGACCGGGGCCTCGCGGCGCAGCTTCTCATAGGCCTGCCAGGGGCACTGCTGCACCCGTGGGTCAAAGAGGTCGACGGATTCATCGATCATTCGAATTATTCTCCTCGTCGGCGATGCGGGTGCCCATGGTGCTACAAGAACCGGCGTCCTGGCCAACGGCCCTTTGCACGCGCGCCCCGCTGCTATAAGGTGCCTCCTCCCGCGAAGACGATGGACCATGGCAGAAGACCCCCTCACTCCGGCCCAGGCCGCCCGCTTCCTCAAGCTGGCCACCAACGCTTCGGTCACGACCGCTGCGGTGCTGATCCTGGTCAAGGCCGTTGCCTACTGGGAGACGGGCTCGGTGAGCATCCTCGCCTCCTTCGTCGACTCGCTCATGGACTCGGGCGCCTCCCTTCTCAACCTGATCGCCGTGCGCTATGCGCTGGCGCCGGCAGACCGGGCCCACCGCTTCGGCCACGGCAAGGCGGAGTCCGTCGCCGCCCTGGGCCAGGGCGCCTTCATCATCGGGTCCGGGCTGTACCTGATCATCGAGGCCGTGCAGCGGCTTCTCGAACCCGAGCCGCTGCAGGCCTTCGGCCTCGGCGTGGCGGTCATGGTCTTCACCATCGGGGTCACCGCCGTGCTGCTGCTTATCCAGGGTTACGTCATCCGGCGCACGCATTCGGCGGCGATTCGCGCCGATTCCCTGCATTACCGGACCGACCTGCTCACGAACAGTGCGGTGCTGCTCGCGCTGCTGCTGGCGCAGTTCGGCTGGCCGGGCCTGGACCCGCTGTTCGCCCTTGCCGTCGCCCTGTACATCCTCGCCTCCGCCCGGCGCATCATGGCCGATGCCTTCAACGAGCTGCTCGACCGCGAGCTGCCCGAGGCGCGGCGCGAAGCCGTGCTCGCCATCGCCCGGAGCCACCCGGAAGTGCGCGGCGTGCACGACCTGCGCACGCGCAGCGCCGGCCGGGTCGAGTTCATGGAGCTGCACCTGGAGCTGGACGACCACCTGCCCCTGGTGCAGGCTCACCGCATTGCCGACGAGGTGGCCGCCGCCATCCGCACCGAGAACCCGTCGGCCGACGTGGTCATCCACCAGGATCCGGTCAGCATCGCCGAGCCGCTGCTGGACCAGCAGATCGAGGAGGCCGAAGAGGCCTGAGCCAACGGACAGGGAGGTTTATCGCATGGAATACCGGTCACTCGGCGACAGCGGCATCGAGGTCAGTGTCATCGGCCTCGGTACCATGACCTTCGGCGAGCAGAACAGCGCCGCAGACGCCGCGGCGCAGCTCGACTTCGCCCTCGAGCGGGGTGTGAACTTCATCGACGC
>CAJWWA010000123.1 GCA_913048495.1 uncultured Halieaceae bacterium | reverse complement strand
CCTCGCGCGCCGCGAGATAGGCGGCGTGGCGCTCCATGGCCGCCGCGAGGAGCCCGCCGCCCTCGAGGTACTCGCGCACGAGTGCCATGGCGGCCTCCACCGGCCCCTGGCGCTCGACGACGACGTCAACGAGGCCGGCCGTCTCCGCTTCCTGCGCGTCCAGGGCGCGGCCGGAGGCGATCAGGCGCACGGCCTCGAGCAGGCCGTCCTCGCCGCGGCGCTGGTAGAGGCGCCGGGTCAGGCGCTGCGTGCCGCCGTAGCCCGGCAGCAGGTTCAGGTTGATCTCCGGCTGGCCGAAGCGCGCGTGCCGGTCCGCGACCACGCAGGCGCAGGCGAGCATGAGCTCGCAGCCGCCGCCGAGGGCCGGGCCGTTGACCGCGGCCACCACCGGCTTGCCGAGGTTCTCGAGCAGCGAAAACGCCGTGTGCGCGGCGTTCGGCGGGGTCTGTGCGGACTCGAGGTCGCCGGCCTCGCCCACCTCCAGCAGTTCCTTGACGTTGGCGCCGGCCACGAAGGCGCTGCCGGCGCCGGTGATCACCAGGGCCTCGATGTTGTCCTGGTGGGTGATGTGCTGGAGCACGGTGTTCAGCTCGTCCAGCGAGCGCTCGTTGAGCGAGTTCACCGGCGGCGAGTCGATGACCAGCAGCGCCACCTGGCGACCGGGAACGATATCGTGCGTCTCCACCCGCAGGTGCCGGTAGCTCTGCACGATCTGCCGGGCCTGGGCGAGCTGGCCGAAGGCCTTCCACTGCGCGACGGTGTCGCGGATCTCGTCGACGACCTCCGGGTTGCGCAGGGTCGACAGGTCGCCGAGCGGGTCTTCGAGGAGCAGCGAGCGCAGCGTCCGGCGCATGTACTTGCCGGAGCGGGTTTCCGGGAATGCGGACACGACCAGGAAGTCCGACGGCACGGCGGTGACGCCCTTCTCGGCGCGGACCAGGCCCTGCAGCCGGGCGAAGTCGTCGTCGCCCAGGCGCGAACCCGGCGCGGGGATGAGGAACGCCACCGGCGTCTCGCCCTTTTCGTCGTGCGGCGCGCCGACGACCACGGCGTTGCCCACCGGGGAATCGCTGCGCAGGGTCTTGTCGCGGAGGATCGCGCCCTCGATTTCCTCGGTGCCGATGCGGTGGCCGGAGACGTTGATCACGTCGTCAGAGCGGCCGTGCAGCGTGATGCCGCCGTCGTCGAGCTCCCGCGCGTAATCGCCCTGGGTATAGGCGAGGCCGTCGGTCCAGCGGTTGAAGTAGACCTCGGCGAAGCGCTCGATGTCGCCGCGCCAGTCGTCCGTGCCCAGCTTCTCCGCATCGCCCCAGATGGTTCGGGCGAGGTAGGGATAGGGCTGGGTGAGCACGAGCTCGCCCTTTTCGCCCGGCTCGGCGCGGCGCCAGCCGGTGGCCCGGCCCGCCTCGTCCGTATCCGTGGCGATGCGGACCTCGGCCTGGATCCAGGGCAGCGGCCAGGTGCGCGCATCGGGCTTCAGGTCCTTGAGGTCGCCCCAGGGGCAGGAGAACACCATGCCGCCGTGCTCGGTGGCCCAGTAGGAGTTGATGTAGCGCGGGCAGATCCGCTCCATGCCGAACTGCTGCACGGCGGGCGACACGGGCTCGGCGCAGAAAGTCGCGACCTTGACGCCGCTCATGTCGTAGGCGGCCATGTCCTCGATGCTGGCCGGGTCGGTCATAACCGCCTTCAGGAAGGTCGAGCCGGCCTTGAACAGGGTGACCCCGTGACGCTCGATGGCCGAGGCGAAACGGCCGGCGTGCGGGAACAGGGGCGAGCCCTCGACGATCACCGTGGTGATGCCGCGCGCCAGCGGCGCGGCGACGAGGTAGGACTGGCCGGTGATCCAGCCCGGGTCGCCGACCACGTAGAGCCGGTCGTCGTCTTTCGCGTCGAAGACCATGCGCATGGTGTGCGCGATGCCGGCGAGCCAGCCGCCGTGCGTGTGCACCACGCCTTTCGGCTTGCCGGTGGAACCGGAGGTGTAGATCACAAACAGCGGCCAGTCGGCCGGCACCGGTACGGCCGGGTGGCTGCCCGCCAGGGCGCGCCAGTAGTCGCCGTCGTCCCGCGCATCGAGGGCCTCGAGGCTGTCGGCGCTGAAGCCGGCGTCGGCCGCCTCGCGGAGCACCTCCGCGGTGGCGTCGGCTACGAGGTCCGGCGACCAGCGGTCGCGGGGCTGCACGACGATGTCCTGGCCGGTGTAGCGCACCACCACGACCTGCTCCACCGTGTGGCTGACGCCAGCGAGCTCCCGCGCCACGGCGGTGCGCAGCTCCGCGGAGCGTTCCGCGGGCAGGCTCTCCTCGGCGGCCAGGGCAGCGCCGAGCTCGCGCATCAGGTCGCTGCGCTCGAGGGTGATCTCCCCCGCGACGCCGTCGCGCACCGCCTGGACGATCCGCTCCCGGGCGTCGCCGAGGTCGTAGTCCGCGAGCACGCTCTCGAAGCAGGCCAGCGCCGCGGTGCGGGGAATGAAGTTGTCGAGGGCCTGGTCGGTGAACGCCTCCTTGTAGGGCACGACCTCCGCGTTGCGGTAGCCGCCGTCGGCGGTGATCACCACCCGGGCGCCGGCGTCGTAGATCCGGTCCGACAGGGTCTTGGCCGAGAAACCGCCGAAGACGGGCGTGTAGATGATGCCGAGGCGCTTGGCGGCCTCGGTGTAGTAGATCTGCTCGAGGATGTTCGGCAGGTTGAAGGCGATTCGGTCGCCCCGGGAAAGGCCGAGCTTCGAAAGCACCCGCGCCCGCAGTACCGTTTCCCGTAGCAGCCGCCGGTAGCTGATGTGCTCCTCGTGGACGGGGCCGCCGCGACCGTCATTGCGGGACGGGTCCCAGCGATCACCCTCGAAGATGATTGCCGTGTGGCTGCCGCGGCCGGCCAGCACGTGCCGGTCGACCTCGTTGAAGCAGGCGTTCGTCTCCGCGCCGACATACCAGCGGTAGAAGGGGGCTGCGCTGTCATCGAAGCCGTTGTGCCAGGGGCGCCAGCCGTCTTCGTGGCCGGCCTCGGCAGCGCCGCTCGCGTCCAGCCTGCGCCAGCCGCCCTCCGGGTCGCGGTTGACCCAGGCCTCGCCGTCGTACCAGTGCAGTTCGCTGGCCGCGATCGTGCCGTGATAGGCACCGGGATCGTCGATGGCCTGCTGCCGTTGTGCCGCTTCGTCCGCCTCGCTGGACAGACGCCCCCACAGGTCGCTGTTCGCAGTCACGCGATCCCCCTCGTTTTTACTGTCGTTATGGTGTGGTTGCCGAGCCGCCCCCTAAGGGACCCAGGTTTGCACGGCACCAGGACAAATTACGCCCGCCGGCAAACGGCGGATCAGGCCACGCCACGCCCTGCAGCCGGTCTTTCCGCCGGCCGATCTATGGAAAGTAGAAGGAGAGTGCCTGCGACGGCAAGGCCGGACGCCACATATCCCTTCATTTTTTCAGGGAAATTGATCCTGTCGACATTCCCCCTCAACATTCCGCGCGCAAGCGTCTCTCAACAGGGGGTGATGCGGCGTCCTCCCCGGGGGTCTACCAGTCGAGCACGTAGGCGAACACCAGGGGGGCCACGATGGAGGCATCGGACTCGATGATGAAGCGTGGCGTGTCCATGGCGAGCTTGCCCCAGGTGATCTTCTCGTTCGGCACGGCGCCGGAATAGGACCCGTAGCTGGTCGTGGAATCGGAGATCTGGCAGAAGTAGCTCCACTTGGGCGTGGGCCGGCCGAGGTCCTGCTCCAGCATGGGCACGACGCAGATTGGGAAGTCGCCCGCGATGCCACCGCCGACCTGGAAGAAGCCGAAGCCGTGCTCGCCGCCCTCGCGCCGGTACCAGTCCGCGAGGGACACCATGTAGTCGATGCCGCCCTTCATCACGGCGCGCTCCACTTCGCCGGTGATCACCCGGGCGGCGAAGATATTCCCGGTCGTCGAGTCCTCCCAGCCGGGAACGACCATGGGCAGGTTCTTCTCCGCCGCGGCGGCGAGCCAGGAGTCCTTCGGGTCGATCTGGTAGTGCTCCTCGAGCACGCCCGAGCGGATGAGTTCGAAGAAGTACTCGTGCGGGAACCGGGCCTCGCCGGCCTCCCCCGCGCGCTGCCAGAGTGCCACGATGGCATCCTCGATACGGCGGATGGCCTCTTCTTCGGGAATGCAGGTATCCGTGACGCGGTTCAGGTGCCGGTCGAGGAGCGCCTGCTCCTCGGCGTCGCTGAGGTTGCGGTAGTTCGGAACCCGCTCGTAGTGGTCGTGGGCGACCAGGTTGTAGAGGTCCTCCTCCAGGTTGGCGCCGGTGCAGGAAATGGCGTGGACTTTGTCCTGGCGGATCATTTCCGCGAGGGACAGTCCCAGCTCGGCCGTACTCATGGCCCCGGCGAGGCTGACCAGCATGGGGCGTCCCGCGGCGATGTGTGCGCGGTAGGCTTTTGCCGCGTCCATCATCGCCGCGGCGTTGAAGTGGCGGTAGTGGTGGTCCATGAAGCGGGAAAGGTGTCCCATGGGTTTTTCTCCTCGTGCGCCGCAGCGCGGGTCAGGATGTGCCGGGTCGTTCGGCGCGGGTGGCCAGCGCGTGCCCGATGAGTTTGTAGAGTAGCCGTGCCCCGACGTTGCCGTCCCATTCGTCGCCGTCGGGGCCCGGCGCGACCTCGACCAGGTCGAAGCCGACGAGTTGCCGCCCGGACCGGGCCAGGGCGCGGAGCAGGAAGCAGGCCTGGGCGAAGTTGAGCCCGCCGGGCACCGGCGTGCCGGTGTGGGGGCAGAGGGCGGGGTCGAGCCCGTCAATGTCGAAAGAGAGATACACGGTGCGGGGCAGCGGCGCCAGCATTTCCTCCACGAGGGCGGCCCAGGGTTCGCCGGCCGCGAGGCGGGCCTGCAGGTCGGCATCGAAAAAGGTAACGATGCGTCCGTCGCTGTCGTCGATGCGCTGGGCCTCCTCCTCGCAATAGTCCCGGACGCCCACCTGCACCAGGCGCGTCACGCCGGGCAGCTCGCGGCTCACTGCCTCCATCACGGAGGCGTGGGACCAGCGGAAGCCCTCGTAGTCGCGCCGGAGGTCTGCGTGCGCATCGATGTGCAACAGGCCGATGTCGCCGTAATGATCCGCATGGGCGGCGATCGCGCCGAAGGCGGTCGCGTGGTCGCCCCCCACGGTACCGACGATGCGACCGGCCCGGAGCCAGCCGGCGACCGTGTCGCGCACTGTGTCGTTGACCTCGCCGCAGAGCCCGTTGACGACCTCGAGATCGCCGGCGGGGTCGCCGCTCTCGCCGTCCCGCAGCGCATTCACGAGGCGCCTGGCTTCCCCGGCGTTCGCCACGATGGCCGGGTCGGCTGGCAGCAGCGCGATGCCCGCGCGCCAGGGGTCGCCCACCTCGCGGTCGTGCAGGTCGACCTGGGCGCTGGCCGCCAGGATCGCCGCCGGGCCGCCGGCAGTACCGGGCCGGTAGGAGGTGGTCGCGTCGAAGGGTACGGGAACGAGCACCACTGCGGCCTCTTCCGGGGTGCAGTCGAGACCGAAGATGCCGTCGCCGGCCGACGCCGCATTGGGGTCCGTCAACGCCATGATTGCCGTCATTCTGAATGTTCCGCGGAAGGGTAGCACGCTTGTCCGGCCTGCCAGGATACGCGTAAGCTGCGGGGCCTTTTTGCGAGTGACCACGGGACCATTTCATGAGCTGGACGCTGGACGACGCGACCGCGCGCTACGGCATTGATCGCTGGGGCAGCGGCTACTTTGCGATCAACGATGCCGGCCACGTCTGCGTGCGCCCGGGCGGCGCCGATGGCCCCGCCGTGGACCTCCATGACGTGGTGGAGGGGCTGCGCGCCCGGGACCTGACCGCGCCGC
Source organism: uncultured Halieaceae bacterium (assembly GCA_913048495.1). Lineage (GTDB taxonomy): Bacteria > Pseudomonadota > Gammaproteobacteria > Pseudomonadales > Halieaceae > Pseudohaliea. The sequence goes on along the minus strand of CAJWWA010000123.1, from coordinate 3,740 downwards.
TGGTGATCCGCTTCAGCGGCATCATTGCCGCCAGCATGCGCCGCCTTGCCGGGGCCTTCGAGGGCGCCATGGCGGAGAACGGCTATCGCGGCAGCTACCGCGCGGTGTTCCCGATCAAGGTCAACCAGCACCGGCAGGTCGTGGAGGAGGTCTACCGCCAGGGCGAACCCCTGGGCTTCGGCCTCGAGGCCGGCTCCAAGCCGGAGCTGCTCGCCGTGCTGGCGATGACCGGTGACGCCGGCGACCGGCCCATCGTCTGCAACGGCTTCAAGGACGACAGCTACATCGAGGTGGCGACCCTGGCGGCGAAGCTCGGCCGCAACATCATCCCGGTGGTGGAGAATTTCGAGGAGCTACAGCTGATCCTCAAGCACGCGCGCAAGCACGGCGTGCGCCCGGCGATCGGCGTGCGGGTGAAGCTTGGCGGCCAGGGTATCGGGCGCTGGGCCACGACCATGGGGCCGAAGTCCAAGTTCGGCCTGTCTGCGACCCAGGTCCTCGAGCTGGTCGACGTGCTGCGCCGGGAAGACATGCTCGACTGCCTGCAGCTCGTGCACTGCCACCCGGGCAGCCAGCTCAGCGACATCCGCGCCATCAAGGATGCGGTCGGTGAGCTCGCGCACATGTACGCTGAGCTGCACCGGCTCGGCGCCGGGCTGCGCTATATCGACATCGGCGGCGGCCTCGGCGTGGACTACGAGGGCACGGGCCAGGACCTGCCGCGCTCGCTCAACTACAGCCTGGCGGAGTACGCCTCGGCCGTGGTCTACCGCATCGCGGCGGTCTGCGACCAGGCCGGCATCGAGCACCCGGTAATCCTGTCCGAGTCCGGTCGTGCCCTGTCGGCCTACTGCAGCGTGCTGGTGGTGAATGCGCTGGGAAGCCTGCGTTTCGAGGACCGGGAGCCGCTGGCGCTGCCGGCCGAGGACGAGCTGCAGCCGCAGCCCCTGGCGGACCTGGTGACCGCCTGGCGCGACCTCGACGGCGACCGACCCGTGGAAGTCTTCCACGACGCGGAGCAGGCCTACCAGCAGGCCATGCAGCTGTTCACCGTGGGGCTTCTCGGCCTCGAGCAGCGCGCGCTGGCCGAGCGGCTCTTCTGGGCCATCTGCACGCGCCTGCGCGATCGCTACGGCGACGGCGAGGAGCTGCCGGCCGCGGTGGCGGACCTGCCGGCCGCCCTCAGCGATATCTACTTCTGCAATTTTTCCGTGTTCCAGTCGCTGCCGGACTTCTGGGCGATCGACCAGCTTTTCCCGATCATGCCGATACACCGCCTAGACGAGCCGCCGACGCGCGCCGCGACGCTCGCCGACATCACCTGCGACTCGGACGGCAAGGTAGACCGCTTCGCCCTGCCCGGCGGCCCGAGCCCGCTGCTCCCGGTGCACCCGCTGCGCGAGGACGAGGCGTACTACCTCGGCGCGTTTCTCATCGGTGCCTACCAGGAAACGCTCGGTGACCTGCACAATCTGTTCGGCGACACGCACGTGGTGACCATCCACCCGGAGGCCGATGGCGGCTGGTCCATCGATGAGATCGTTCGCGGCGATACCGCCAGCGAACTGCTCGGCTACATGCAGTTCAGCACCGAGTCGCTGCGGCCGCGGATCTGGCGGGACTGCGAGCGCGCCGTGCGTGACGGCCGCCTGACCCTGGCGGAAAGCCAGGCGCTGCGGCGCTTCTACGAGGAAGAGCTGGAATCCTATGCCTACCTGGACCTGCCCTGAGCGGCGGGCATGGCCCCCGCGGCCCCCGGGTGCTAGGCTTTAATCAAGCCTCGTGCCAGTAAATGGATGCCCTTGAAACGTCTGCTCCGCCATCGCCTGCTTCGCGCCGTTCTCGCCCTGTGCCTTCTTGGGCGACTGGGCGTGCCGGTGCTCGGCTTCGCGCAGCCCTGCACGATGCCGGGAACGGGCGACCATGCCGGGGTCATGGACGCCCACGGCGCCATGTCGGTCGATGCTGTGGCGGCCGGTGCCACGGTGGCCATGGACGGCGTGGACTGCTGCCAGGATGATGGCCCGTGCCAGATGGCTCACTGCATGGTGCCGCCCGCTGCCTGCGGCGCGCAGCCCCTGCTGGCACCGCCGCCGGGGTTCGTCACCGGCCCGGCGTCACCGCGCCTTTCCCCGCGCGCACTTCCCCAGCGACACTTTCGTCCACCCATCGCTGCCTGACCCAGGGTAGCTATGCCCGTCCCGGGCGGCTTCGCGGCCGCTCCGGTTGTCGGTTTCCCCGTCCAGGATCGCTCCCGCCGGCGCCATAGGCGCGGCCGGCGCGCCTGCACGGATCACCTTGATGGATGGACACCATGGACATAGACCATGCCGCCCGCGGGCGGCTGTACACGGGGGTCGCGGCCGCACTCGGGGTCGCGCTGTGCCTGTTCGTCGCCCTGCCTGTCGCCGCGGGGATTGCGACGCTCTCGTCGGCGATCGCCGAGGCCCAGGCCCGGGATCCGTGGCTCAAGGGCAGCGAGTGGCGCCAGGAGAGCCTGCTGGCCCGCAGCCGCGCTGCCGCCGCCCTGCCGGACCCGGTGCTGCGCCTTGGCGCGGCCAATCTGCCGACGGACAGTTTCGCCTTCAACCAGGAAGCCATGACCCAGTTCCAGGTCGGGCTTAGCCAGGCCGTTCCCCGGGGCGCCACCCGGGAGCTGGAGCGGGAGCGTCTCGAGGCCCTCGGCGAAGAGCAGGCGGAGCGGCGCGACGAGCGGCGCGCCCAGGGCGCCCTGACGGTGACCGAGCTGTGGCTGGACAGCACCCTGGCCAGCCGGACCCGCGCGCTGATCGAGCGCGACCGGAACCTGTTCGAGCAACTGCGCGAGGTCGTCGCCTCGCGCTACCGGCGTGCGCTCGGCGATGCCCGTCAACAGGACCTGGTGCGCGCCGAGCTGGAGCTGACCCGGCTGGACGACCGCCTCGCCCGCCTCGCCGAGCAGGAAAGCGTGGCTCGCGCGCGCCTCGGCGAGTGGCTCGGACCCCCGGCCAGGCACCTGGCAACGCCGCTTCCGGATCTGTCTCTGCTTGAGCCCGGTCTGCGGGAGACGCAGCCACCAGCGCCCGGGCAGCTTGCGCTGTTGCTCAACCGGCACCCGAGCGTGCGCAGCCTCCAGCGCCGTATCGACGCGGGTGACACGGGCATCGCGCTCGCCGAAGCACGTTACAAGCCGGGCTTTACCGTCAACGCCGGTTACGGCTATCGCGAAGACGCCATGGACGGAAGCGCAAGGCCGGATTTCTTCTCTCTCGGGCTGGCGGTGGAACTGCCGCTATTCCCGGGCGAACGCCAGGATCAGCAGGTGCGCTCGGCCCGCGCGGAGGCGGAGGCCCTGCGCACGGAGCGCGCCCTGCTGCTGCGGGACCTGCGGGCGGGGCTGGAAGCGGCGCGGGCCCGCCTGCTGCGCCTGGATGAGCGCTGTGCGCTCTACCAGGGCCGCCTGCTCGCCGAGATGGCCGCGCAGGCGGAGGCCGCGCAGGCGGCTTACGGCGCCGATAACGGCGATTTCGCCGAGGCCGTGCGCTCGCGCATCGACGAACTCGATGCGCGTATCGAAGCGCTTGCCATCGACGTAGAGCGCCAGCGCGCGATCGCCCGCCTCAACTATTACCTTGCCGGCAGCCGCGGAGGGAACCTGCCATGAACAAAGCCATCGTTGCCGGTCTCTCGTTGCTGGGCGCCGTCGCGGCCGGCGTTCTGCTCGGCCAGCGGCTGGTCCCCGCACCCGACCCGGCGCCTGC
>CAJWWA010000122.1 GCA_913048495.1 uncultured Halieaceae bacterium | reverse complement strand
GGCCACGAATGCGAGGCTACTCACCATGTTTTCGCCGCCTACAATCGCTTCGAGCAGGTGCGCGCCGAGGCGATCGAGGACCACGTGATGCACGCGGAGTACCTCGAGGTGGGCGAGGCCGCCTGCGCCGCCATCGCCGCCGCCCGCGCCCGCGGCGGCCGCGTGGTGGCGGTGGGGACGACGGCGGTGCGCAGCCTGGAGACGGCCGCGGCCGACGGCGAGCTCGCCCCCTACCGCGGGGACACGCGGCTGTTCATCTACCCCGGCTACCGCTTCCGCTGCGTTGATGCGATGGTGACCAACTTCCACCTGCCGGAGTCGACGCTGCTCATGCTGGTCAGCGCCTTTGCCGGTCGCGAGCCGGTACTCGCCGCCTACGAGGCGGCCGTGGCGGAGCGCTACCGCTTTTTCAGCTACGGCGATGCGATGTTTCTCACGCCCCGCGGCGGGCGGGAGGGCACGTGAGGCCGGCATGCCACCTGCGCTTCGAGCGCTTCGGGTCTGATGGCGAAGCCCGCCGCGGGCGCCTGCACTTTCCCCGCGGCACGGTGGAAACGCCGGCGTTCATGCCCGTGGGCACCTACGGCACCGTCAAGGGCATGCTGCCGCGGGATGTCGCCGCCACCGGTGCCGAAATCATCCTCGGCAACACCTTCCACCTGTGGCTGCGCCCGGGGACGGAGATCATCGCGGCTCATGGCGACCTGCACGATTTCATGGGTTGGCAGGGGCCGATTCTCACCGACTCCGGTGGCTTCCAGGTCTTCAGCCTGGGCGCCATGCGCAAGATCACCGAGGCCGGGGTCTCTTTCCGCTCGCCGGTGAACGGCGACAAGGTCTTCCTCGACCCCGAGACCTCCATGGCGGTGCAGCGGGCCCTCGGCAGCGACGTGGTGATGATCTTCGACGACTGCACCCCGTATCCGGCGAGCCGGGACGAGGCGGCGGCCTCCATGCAGCTGTCGCTGCGCTGGGCGAAGCGCAGCCGCGACGCCCACGACGACAGCCCTGCGGCGCTCTTCGGCATCGTCCAGGGCGGCATGTACCCGGACCTGCGCCGCGAGTCCCTCGCAGGCCTCGAGGCCATCGGCTTCGACGGCTACGCCATCGGCGGCCTGTCGGTCGGCGAGCCCAGGGAAGAGATGCTCGCGGTGCTCGAGGCGCTGGGCCCGGCGCTTCCCGCGGATACGCCGCGCTACCTCATGGGCGTGGGCACGCCGGGGGACCTGATCGAGGGGGTGCGCCGCGGAATCGACATGTTCGACTGCGTCATGCCCACCCGCAACGCGCGCAACGGCAACCTGTTCACCTCCGTCGGCCAGGTCAAGATCCGCAACGCGCGCCACCGCGCGGACACGGGGCCGCTGGACCCGAATTGCGACTGCTACACCTGCCAGAACTTCTCCCGCGCCTACCTGCACCACCTGGAGCGCTGCAACGAGATTCTCGGCTCGCAACTGAACACGCTGCACAACGTTCACTACTACCAGCGCCACATGCAGGGTATCCGCGCCGCCATCGAGCGTGGTGAACTGGATGCCTTCGCCCGCGCGTACTACGCATCGCAGGAGGAATGACCGTGTACAAGCTCTGCTTCTACGTACCCGCATCCCACCTCGAGGCCGTCAAGGACGCGGTGTTCGCAACCGGCGCCGGGCGCATCGGCGACTACGACAGCTGCTGCTGGCAGGTGGCGGGCCAGGGCCAGTTCCGGCCGCTGGCCGGGAGCCAGCCCTTCATCGGCAGCCAGGGCTCGATCGAGCAGGTGGAGGAATACCGCGTGGAGCTGGTGTGCGCCGAGCAGGTCCTGCGCGCGGCCGTGGCCGCCCTGTATGATGCGCACCCCTACGAAGAGCCGGCCTGGGACCTGGTGGCGCTGGCCAACGACGACATCGACGCGCTCTGAGCAGCGAGGAGAAGGACCATGCAATACCGCCTCGGCGACGACACGCCCCGGCTTCTCGGCGACGGCCACTACATCGCCCCCAACGCCGCGGTGATCGGCCGGGTGACCCTGCGCGCGGGCGCCAGCGTGTGGTTCTCCTGCGTGCTGCGCGGCGATGTGGAGGCCATCGAGATCGGCGAGGGCAGCAATATCCAGGACGGCACGGTCATCCACGCGGACCCGGGCTACCCGGTGCACGTGGGCGCCAATGTCACCGTCGGCCACAACGCGATGCTGCACGGCTGCCGAGTCGGTGACGGCAGCCTGATCGGTATCGGCGCCGTGATCCTCAACGGGGCCCGGATCGGCCGCGGCTGTCTAGTCGGTGCCGGTGCGCTGGTCACCGAGGGCACGGAGATTCCCGACGGCAGCCTCGTGCTCGGTTCGCCGGCGAAGGTGAAGAAAACGCTGTCGCCGGAGCAGCAGCTGGCCCTCGCCCACAACGCGGACCACTACGTGGGCAACGCGAAGCGATTCTCGGAACACCTGGAGGCCCTGGCATGAGCGACCTCGGCGAGCCCGCGTCCCCCTGCATCTCCGTGTGCGCGCTGGACGCCAACGACATCTGCCTGGGCTGTTATCGCAGCGCCCAGGAAATCACCGACTGGTGGATGGCGAGCGCGAAGGAGAAGCAGGACATCCTCGCCCGCTGCGAAGAGCGGCGCCAGGCCGACAGCCCGGTGCGCCTGCTCTAGGCCGCGGGTTGCGCCCGGCTAGGCGGCCTCGGGCCGGGCCCGCACCGTGCGCACGATGTTGCCGCCGAGTTCGAGGATCTCCAGCCGGTAGCGGTCGACGGTGAGCCCCACGGCGCCGTCGGGGAAGGACTCCAGGTACTCGAGCACCAGCCCGCTCAGGGTCTTCGGGCCGTCCGTGGGCAGCTCCCAGTCCAGTGCCTTGTTGATGTCTCGAACGCTTGCCGTGCCGGTGATCAGGTAGCTGCCGTCGCGCTGCGGGAAGATCTCGTCGTCCGTGTCCGAGAGGTTCGAGGTGAACTCGCCGACGATCTCCTCGAGGATGTCCGCCAGCGCCACCAGCCCCATCACGTCACCGTACTCGTCCACCACGATGGCCAGGCGGCGCTTCTGCTTCTGGAAGTTGAGCAGCTGCGTGTGCAGGGGCGTGCTCTCGGGGATGTAGTAGGGCTTGTCCATCTCGCGCTCGAGCGCGGCGCGGTCGAGGCGCCCGTCCGTGAGCACGCGGCCGGCGTTGCGCAGGTGCAGCACGCCGGTGACGTTGTTGATGTCGTCGCGCCACACCGGCAGCAGCGTGTGCGTGCTGTTCTGGATGGCGGCGAGGATGGTGTCGTCGTCATCGTCGAGGTCGATACCGTAGACCTCGGTGCGCGGCACCATGATGTCGTCCACGGTGATCGCCTCGAGGTCGAGGATGTTCACGAGCATGCCCCGGTGCCGCTGCGGGATCAGCGCACCCGCTTCCGTGACGATGGTGCGCAGCTCCTCCGTGGAGACGTGCTCGTCACCGCCCCTGCTCGGGTCCACGCCGAGCAGGCGCAGGAGCCCGTTGGTCACGGTGTTCACCGCCATGACCAGCGGGTACAGCACCTTGAGCAGCGGCAGCAGGACCACGCTGGCGGGGAAGGCCACGCCCTCCGGGTGCAGCGCGGCGATGGTCTTGGGGGTGATCTCCGCGAAGATCAGGATGACCAGCGTCAGCAGGAACGTCGCGATGACGATCCCCGCGTCGCCGTAGAGGCGGATGGCAATCACCGTGGCGATGGCCGAGGCGGCTATGTTCACCAGGTTGTTGCCGATGAGGATCAGGCCGATGAGCCGGTCCGGGCGCTCGAGCAGGGCGCTCGCGCGGCGGGCGCCGCGGTGGTCCTGGCTGCGCAGATGTTTCAGGCGGTAGCGGTTCAGGGACATCATGCCCGTCTCCGAACCGGAGAAGAAGCCGGAGAGGAGGATGAGGGCAGCGAGAACCGAGAAGAGGAGACCCAGCGGTGCCTCGTTCAAGAGTAGCGTTGACTCCGGGTTGCCATCGAAAAAGTATCTTGAAGAAAAACGAAAGGAGCGGCAACCCGGCGAGCGGGCTTACTCCACGCCGAGAATCAGCTCCAGCACGATCTTCGACCCGAAGAACGCGAGGATGAGGAGCAGGAAGCCCGCAAGCGTGAAGCGTACTGCCGTCTGCGCCCGCCAGCCGAGCTGGTAGCGACCCCACAGCAGCACGGAAAAGACCACCCAGGCGACCATGGAGAGGATGGTCTTGTGCACCAGGTGCTGGGCGAACATGTTCTCCATGAAGATCATCCCGCTGCCGATGGCCACCGTCAGCGCGATCACGCCGATCCAGATCAGCTCGAACAGCATCCGCTCCATCAGCTGCAGCGGCGGCAGCGAACGGGCAATGCCATGCATGTTGCGCTGGCGCAGCTGCCGGTCCTGCAGGGCCACGAGCGCGGCCTGGGCCGCGGCGAGCGTGAGGATGGAGTAGGCGAGGATGGAGCTGCCGATATGCAGCAGGATGCCGGGGGAGAGATCGCTGCGCGCGTGGGAGGTCTCCGGCCCGAGGGTCGCCACCACGATGGCGAGGGCGGACAGGGGAAACAGGCCGATGAGCAGGTTCTGCAGTGGACGCTTGAGCAGGGCGGCCACACAGGCGACGTTCACCGCGAGAAAGGACAGGGACAGGGCCCGGTAGAAGCCGAAGGAGACGCCCTGGTCGGTGTTGAGTGCATCCCAGGTCACGATGGCGTGGCCGACCAGGGCGGCCAGGGCCATGACCATCACCGCCCGCGAAAGACGCTGCCGCCGCTGCGCCATGTGGGTCAACTGCAGGCCGGCTGCCGCCAGGTAGAGGAGGGCGGCGACAACGGCGATAAAGGCGATGGGCATGGAGGTTGGGGCGGCAACCCGGGTCACGTATACTCGCGCCTTTGTACCGGGTTGCCCCGCTACAATCAATAGACTCCCCGGCGACCAGCGACGGCACGGCCACGGTGCCCACGGATTTCCAGCATGTTCGAGAGCCTTTCAGACCGCCTCACCCAGAGCCTCCGCAGCATCACCGGCAAGTCCCGGCTGACGGAGGACAACATCCAGGGCACGCTGCGCGAGGTGCGCATGGCGCTGCTCGAGGCCGATGTCGCGCTGCCGGTGGTCAAGCAGTTTGTCGAGTCGGTGAAGACGCGGGCCCTCGGCCAGGAGGTCATGGCCAGCCTTAGCCCGGGCCAGGCCTTCCTGAAGATCGTCCAGGCCGAGCTCGAGCAGGTCATGGGCGGTGCCAACGAGGGCCTCGACCTCGCCACGCGGCCGCCGGCGGTCATTCTGCTCGCCGGCCTGCAGGGCGCGGGCAAGACCACCTCGGCGGCCAAGCTCGCAAAGCTGCTCAAGGAGCGCGACAAGAAAAAGGTCATGGTGGTGAGCGCGGACATCTACCGCCCCGCGGCCATCCGCCAGCTGGAGACTCTCGCCGGCGAGGTCGGGGTGGATTTCTTCCCCAGCGACGAGACGCAGAAGCCCGTGGCCATCGCCCACGCAGCGCTGGAGAAGGCCCGCATCAGCTTCGCCGACGTGCTCATCGTCGACACCGCGGGCCGGCTGGCCGTGGACGAGGCGATGATGGCCGAGATCGCCGAGCTGGAGCGGGAACTCGCGCCTGCGGAGACGCTGTTCGTGGTCGATGCCATGACCGGCCAGGACGCGGCGAACACGGCCAAGGCTTTCGGCGATGCGCTGCCGCTCACCGGCGTGATTCTGACCAAGGTCGACGCCGATACCCGCGGCGGCGCGGCGCTCTCCGTGCGCACCGTGACCGGCAAGCCGATCAAGTTCCTCGGCGTCGGCGAGAAGACGGCGGCGCTGGATCCCTTCCACCCGGACCGCCTCGCCTCGCGCATCCTCGGCATGGGCGACATCCTGTCGCTGATCGAGGAGGCGGAGCAGAAGGTCGACAAGGCCAAGGCCGAAAAGCTCGCAAAGAAGGTCAAGAAGGGCAAGAAGTTCGACCTCGAGGACTTCCGCGACCAGCTCGAGCAGATGAACAACATGGGCGGTATGGCCGCCATGCTCGACAAGATGCCGGGCATGGGCAACATGGCCCAGGCCGCGCAGCAGGCCATCGATCCGAAGCTCTTCGCCCGCATGGAGGCCATGATCAATTCCATGACGCCGAAGGAACGGCGCAACCCGGACCTCATCCAGGGCAGCCGCAAGCGCCGCATCACCCGGGGTTCCGGCACCCAGGTGCAGGACCTGAACCGCCTGCTCAAGCAGCACAAGCAGATGCAGAAGATGATGAAGAAGATGAAGGGCGGCGGCATGCAGAAGATGATGCGCGGCCTCGGCGGGATGATGGGCCCGGGCGGCGGTGGTCCCGGCGGCCCGGGCGGGCTCGGCGGCGGGGGCATGCCCTTCCGCTAGCGCGTCGGGGCCCGGTCGGCGCGAGGCGCGCCTCCCACAGCGTTGCCCACCGCTCGGAGCAAGGTACTGTGGGAGCGGTGCCTCGCCGCGACCCAGGCTGCAGGCCGGCTTCCTAACACCGCGCCAGTGTTGAAAAATCCCGCCTCGGGGGCTTTTCAGCGGCGGGTGATTTCCGTATGATACGCGACCTTTCCGGCAGCGGGCTGGCCCGCGCTGTCGAGTAGCTGTGGGCCCGCCGGTGAAGATCCCGGTGTTACCGCGACGATCAAGGGATATTCAAGCAGATGGTAACAATTCGACTTTCCAGGTCGGGCGCCAAGAAGCGCCCGTTCTACCACGTGACGGTCACCGACCGCCGCAATGCCCGCGACGGCCGCTTCATCGAGCGCGTGGGCTTCTACAACCCCGTGGCCCGCGGCCAGGAAGAGCGCCTGCGCATCGACCGCGAGCGCATCGCCTACTGGCAGGGGCAGGGCGCCCAGCTCTCCGAGCGTGTGGCCAAGCTCCTCGCGGAAAAGCCGGCCGATGACGCCGCGGACAGCGCTGCCGCCTGAGGGCCTCATGACAGCCGGGCGTATCACCGGCTGCTACGGAATCAAGGGTTGGGTGCGGGTCCATCCGTACACCGACCAGGCAGAAAGCTTGCTCGACTTCCCCGCGTGGTGGCTAGAAGGCGGGAACGGGCCGGAGCCGGTGGTCATCGACGCCGGGCGACGCCAGGGCCGCGGGCTGCTGGTGCACCTCGCGGGGGTCGATGATCGCACAGCGGCGGAAGCGCTGCGGGGGCGTGACATCCTCGTGCGCGAGGCCGCCCTGCCGCCCCTCGGGGACGGCGAGTATTACTGGCACCAGCTCGAGGGTCTCGAGGTGTGGTGCCAGGATCGGGAGGGCGAAGCGGCAGGAGAGCAATTGCTCGGCCGCGTCGCCTACCTGATCGAGACCGGGGCCAACGATGTGCTCGTGGTCCGCGCCAGTCCCGGCAGCATCGACGACCGGGAGCGCCTGGTGCCGTACCTGCCGGGCGACGTGGTCAAGGCCGTCGACCTGGCCGCGGGGCGCCTGACCGTGGACTGGTTCCCGGAGGTCTGAATTCCCGGGGTTTAGTGTGCCCCGGCGCCCCAGGGAGGAAGCGGTGCACATCGCGGTGGTGACCCTGTTCCCGGGGATGTTCGAGGCGGTCACCGCGTACGGTGTGACCGGCCGCGCGGTGGCCCAGGGCGGGCTCGCGGTGACGACGGTGGATCCGCGGGATTTCACCTGTGACCGGCACCGCACCGTGGACGACCGCCCCTACGGCGGCGGCCCCGGGATGTTGATGAAGATCGACCCGCTGCGGCAGGCCTTGCGCGCCGCACGGGAACAGGCGGCGGCCGCCGGTACGCCGCCGCGCGTGGTCTACCTGTCGCCCCAGGGGCGGCGCCTGGATCACGCCCGGGTCAAGGCGCTGGCGGCAGAGCCGTCGCTGGTGCTGCTGGCCGGCCGCTACGAGGGGGTGGACGAACGCCTCCTCGAGAGCGAGGTGGACGAGGAGCTGTCCATCGGCGACTACGTGCTGAGCGGCGGCGAGCTGCCGGCCATGGTCGTGATAGACGCCGTGGCGCGGCTGCTGCCGGGCACGCTCGGCCACGCGGACTCGGCGGCGGAGGACTCCTTCGCGGCGGGGCAATGCCGATTCTGCGGTACAGGAAAGCTTCTCCGACGGCCTTCTGGAGCATCCGCAGTACACGCGGCCCGAGGAGTTCGAGGGCCGGCGGGTGCCGGAGATACTGCTCAGCGGGGATCACGAACGGATCCGCCGCTGGCGCCAGAAGCAGGCCCTGGGCCGGACGCTGGAGCGTCGCCCCGACCTGCTCGAGGGCAGGGCCCTGGGCCCGGAAGAGGAACAGCTGCTCGCGGAGTACTGCCGCGAGCATGGCATCGACAACTGATATCGACAACTGGATGGGTCGTAAGGCCCGGGAACGACTTGAGGAGTGCCCCATGAGCACCAATTCCATTATCTCCCAGCTCGACGCCGAGCAGATGGACAAGGACCTGCCGGAGTTCAACCCCGGCGACACGGTCGTGGTCCAGGTCAAGGTGAAAGAGGGCAACCGCGAGCGCCTGCAGGCTTTCGAGGGCGTGGTCATCGGCAAGCGCAATCGCGGTCTCAACTCCGCGTTCACGGTGCGCAAGGTCTCCCACGGCGTCGGTGTCGAGCGGACCTTCCAGACTTACAGCAAGCTGCTGGACAGCATCGCCGTGAAGCGTCGCGGTGATGTGCGCCAGGCCAAGCTCTACTACCTCCGCGAGCGCTCCGGCAAGTCCGCGCGCATCAAGGAGAAGCTGTCCTCCTGAGGCCGTCCTTCCCCGGGACGCCCGGGGACGACTTCCGCCCTGCGCGGTAGCGGTTTAAGCTGCCGCGCATGGCCCCCTCGCCGTACACCTCTGAAGACACCCACCCCGAGATCGAGCGTTACGTCGATGCGCTCTGGATCGAGAAGGGCCTGTCCGATCACACGCTCGATGCCTACCGGCGCGACCTGCGCCAGTTCGATGCTTTCCTCGGCCGGGAGCTCGGCAGCACCCTGCTCAAGGCTACCCGGGAACAGCTGCAGCGCTACCTGGGGTCCCGCCTGGCCGCCGGCCAGTCGCCGCGGTCCACCGCCCGGGTCATGTCCTGCCTGCGCGGTTTCTACCGCTACCAGCTCCGCGAGGGCCGGCTGACCGTCGACCCCACGCTCGACGTGGAGAGCCCGCGCCTGGGCCGGCCGCTCCCCAAGTCCCTCTCCGAAGCCGACGTCGAGAAGCTGCTGGCCGCGCCGGACCTCGACGACCCCCTGGGTTTCCGCGACCGCACCATGCTCGAGTTGCTCTACGCCTGCGGCCTTCGCGTCTCCGAGCTCACGGCCCTGCAGCTTTCGCAGGTCAGTCTCAACCAGGGCGTGCTGCGCGTTTTCGGCAAGGGCAGCAAGGAGCGCCTGGTGCCCATGGGCGAGCCCGCCCTGCGCATGCTGCAGCGCTACCTCGCCGGGCCGCGGGCGGAACTGACGCGGGGCGTGCCGAGCGACGTGGTTTTCCCCAGCCGCCGCGGCCGGCAGATGACTCGCCAGACCTTCTGGTATCGTATTAAAATGCACGCGCGCAACGCGGGCATCGGCAAACCGCTCTCGCCGCACACGCTGCGGCACGCCTTCGCAACGCACCTGCTGAACCACGGGGCCGACCTGCGGGTCGTGCAGATGCTGCTGGGCCACAGCGACCTGACCACCACGCAGATCTACACCCACGTGG
>CAJWWA010000121.1 GCA_913048495.1 uncultured Halieaceae bacterium | reverse complement strand
GGACAAGGCGAGCCATATCCGCGACAAGCTGGTGGAGATGACGCACCTGAACGAGACCATCTTCTCTTCCGGCATCGCCTCGTCCCACGAGGCAAAACCGCTGGCCTCCGGGGCCTGGATCAACGACGAGATGCTGTCCAACGTGTGCAAGCACAACGTCACCCGCTTTCCCTACGAGATCGCGCGCTTTGCCCAGGACCTCGCGGGCGGGCTGATGGTCACCCTGCCCTCCGAGGCCGATTTCAACCACGAGGAGGCCGGCCCCCTGCTCGCCAAGTACCTGCGAGGCCGCAGCGATATCCCCGTCGAGACGCGCACGCGCATGCTGCGGCTGATCGAGAACATGACCCTGGGGCGCAACGCGGTCGGCTACCTCACCGAGTCGCTGCACGGTGCGGGCTCGCCGCAGGCGCAGCGCATCCAGATCCTGCGCGGGATGGACCTGCCGCGGAAAAAGGCCTACGCCGAACGCCTGGCGGGGATCGACGTCATCGCCACGGACGCGGACCCGCCAGCCGCCGATTAATCCGCCGCGTCGAGGAAGTCGCGGAGGATGGCGTCCATGCGCCGGGGCGCGGCATGGAAGAGCCCGTGGCCGAAGTCCGGCAGCTCGACCCACCCGGCATCCGGGCGCAGCGCATGGGCGCGCCCGGTCGCGATCCACAGGTCATCCCGCGGTCGCACCAGCAGTAACGGCGCCGTGGCGCGCTCGAGGGCAGCCGCCGTGTCGTAGGCGAGCACCGCGGTCGCGCCCCGCTCGCGGACCCCGGGCCGCAGTTTCTCGGCAAAGGTCGCCAGCACCGACTGCCGGTCCTGGCCCGGGCCGCGCCACCGCCAGGAGCGCTGCCACTCCTGCTTCGCCCAATCGCCCGCCTCGTCGAAGGGGATGGGCGGCAGCGCCGCCCCCGCGGCCCGCTCTTCCGCGGTGAGTACGGGCACCGCGACCAGCGCCAGGCGCCCGGCCTGCGCCGGGTAGCGCTGCGCCAGCTCGAGGGCGATCGCGGCGCCGGTGTGATAGCCCACCAGGTCGACGCCGCTGTCGAGGCCGAGGGCAGCCATCGCGGACGCGAGCTGCCCGGCGTAGGCAGCGATCGTCTGCGGGTCGGGCAGCGGGTCCGACATCCCGTAGCCCGGCGTGTCGAAGGCCACCGCGACCCGGTCGCGAGCCAGCAGCGGCAACAGGTCGCTGAAGACCTGGCCCGAGTTCGGCGACAGGTGGAAGAGCGCGACCGGTGCCTGTACCCGCGCGGTCGTTCCGGGCGCCGCGTAGCGGTAGTGCACCTGGCCGGACTGCGCCTCCACGTAGCCCCGGCGCACGGCGCCCGCTGTGTCGGGGAGCGCGCCGGCGGTGCCGCTGGCGACCAGGAGCAGCGCTGCGGCAAGACGGCGTGCCGGTTTCACGGGGCCGCGCCGATGGTCGTACGGTGCAGCAGCCGGTCGTGGCCCTCGTAGCCACCGGTCGCCCGGTGGAGCACGGAGCGGTTGTCCCACATGAGCAGGGTGCCCGGCTGCCACTGGTGCCGGTACTGCACGGCCTCGCGGGTCTGCCAGTCGAGCATTTCCAGTAACAGCTCCAGGGCTTCGGCCTCGGCCATGCCCTCGAAGCCGATGATGTAGCCCAGGCAGCCGTAGAGCAGTTCCACCCCCGTTTCCGGGTGCTCGCGCACGAGGGGGTGAACCCGGGTGGCGAGGGCCTCTGCGGAGGGGCGGATGGCCATGCTGCGGTCGCCGGCCCGGTCGGCCTCGCCGTAGAGCCCTTCCGGGGCGTAGCCGCCGCGCGCCGAGTGAATCGCCCGCAGCGGCCTGAGCCTCTCCCTGAGCGCCGGCGGCAGGCTCGCCCAGGCGGCGCGCTGGTCCGCGAACAGCGTATCGCCGCCGCTCGGCGGAATGGTGATGCCGAGGAGGCAGGTGCCCGCCGGGGGCGTGTCCTGGAAGCTCCAGTCCGTGTGCCAGTTCTCCGCGAAGAGCGGGGCCTGCTCGTCCGCCCGCCGGCTGACGGCGATGACGTGCTCCCGCCCGGGGATCGGCGCGATAAAGGGATCGTCACCGAAGGGGCCGAAGTAGCGGGTGAAGCGCTCGAGGTCATCGTCGTCCATGGCCTGGTCCGGGAAGGCGAGCACGCCGTGCTCGAGCCAGGCGGCGCGCAGGGCGGCCACGGTCGCCGCTGCCAGCGGCTGCGCCAGGTCGAGGCCGCGGACGGTCGCGCCGCAGGCCTGGTCGGAGGGCGTAAGGTCGAAGGGGGTGGTCATCGCTTGCTGTTCCTTGCAGTTCACCGCAGGCAACCGTATCGCGGTAGCGCTCCGGGCGCTATAATCGGCCTTTCCCCAACCTTCCAACGCACTCGAGGATTAATGCCTAACACTATGTTTTTGCGTCTTTTGTGTGCCAATTACGTCGGCCTTGTGACGGGCTTCCTGCTGCTTGCAAACCCGGCGGCTGCCGCCGGCGACCCGGCGGCGCAGAGTGGCGCCGACGCCTTTGCCCAGCTCGACTACCTGCTGGCCACGCCGACGGATTCACGCCTGGCCACCGGTGCCCCGGGCCCGGGCTACTGGCAGCAGCGGGCGGACTACGACATCGCCGTCACCCTCGACGACGAGGAGCAGCGCATCACCGGCCGCGAGACCATCACCTACCACAACAACAGCCCCCACGACCTGCCCTACCTCTGGCTGCAGCTGGACCAGAACCGTTTCCGCCGCGACTCCGACGACATGCTCACGAAGACCGCACCGGACTTCGCCCAGTTCTCCTATGGTGCCCTCGCCTCGCTGCTGGAGCGCCGGCGCTTCGAGGGCGGCGTCACCATCGACGCGGTCACCGACGCGGACGGTGAGCCCCTCCCCTATACGGTGAACCGCACCATGATGCGCATCGACCTCGCCGAACCGCTGGCGGCTGGCGAGCGCCTCAGCTTCTCGGTGGCCTGGTCGCACAACATCATCGACGCCACCGTGGTCAGCGCCCGTGGCGGCTACGAGTATTTCCCGGAAGACGGCAACTACCTGTACGAGATCGCCCAGTGGTACCCGCGCATGGCCGCCTACACGGACTACGCGGGCTGGCAGCACAAGCAGTTCCTCGGCCGCGGCGAGTTCACCCTGGAGCTCGGTGACTACGACGTGTCCATCACCGTGCCCGCGGACCACGTGGTCGCCGCCACCGGCGAGCTGCAGAACGCCGACGCGGTGCTCACGCCCGCGCAGCGGGAACGCTTCAAGGCCGCCCGCAGCAGCGACGAGCTGGTCTTCGTGGTGACCCCGGAAGAGGCGGCGGCGAACGCCCGCGAGGCCGCCGATGGCTCGCGCACCTGGCGCTTCCGCGCGGAGAACGTGCGCGACTTCGCCTTCGCCAGCTCGCGCAAGTTCATCTGGGACGCGCGCCGCGCCCGCTCCGGCGAGCGCGACGTGCTGGCCATGTCCTTCTACCCGAACGAGGCGGAGCCGCTCTGGAGCCAGTACTCCACGGCGGCGATCGCCCACACGATCGACGTCTACTCCCGCTACACCTTCGAGTACCCCTACCCCGTGGCCATTTCCGTCAACGGCCCCGTGGGCGGCATGGAGTACCCGATGATCAGCTTCAACAAGCCGCGACCCTATGCCGACGGGACCTACTGGGACGTCACGCAGAAATCCGGGGACAAGACCTGGGAGCGCAGCAAGTACGGCCTGATCTCGGTCATCATCCACGAGGTGGGGCACAACTACTTCCCCATGGTGGTGAACTCGGACGAGCGCCAGTGGACCTGGATGGACGAGGGCCTGAACACCTTCCTGCAGTTCCTCACGGAACAGGCCTGGGAGGAAGGCTACCCGTCCCGCCGCGGCGAACCGGCGAAGATGACCGAGTACATGGCGAGCGCCACGCAGGTGCCGATCATGACCAACTCCGAGTCCATCCACCAGTTCGGCAACAACGCCTACGGCAAGCCGGCCACCGCGCTCAACATCCTGCGCGAAAGCATCATGGGCCGGGAGCTGTTCGACCACGCGTTCCGCGAGTACGCCGAGCGCTGGCAGTTCCGCCGGCCGACCCCCGCCGACTTTTTCCGCACCATGGAGGACGCCTCGGCCATGGACCTCGACTGGTTCTGGCGCGGCTGGTTCTACGGCACGGGCCACGTGGACGTCGCCCTGGGCGAGGTCGCCCTGTACCGCGTCGACAGCCTCGACCCGGAGCGCGAGAAAGCCTGGGAGCGGGCGCAGGCCGAGGCCGAGGAGCCCTCGCTCAGCGACCAGCGCAACGCGGGGAGCGAGCGGCTCGTCGATCGCCAGCCCGGGCTCCGGGACTTCTACAACGACAGCGACGAGTACCGGGTGACACCCTGGGACTACGCGCAGTACGAGAAGGCGATGGACCAGCTCACGGAGCGGGAGCGGGCCCTGCTCGATACCGCGGAACGCTTCTACGTGGTCACCTTCGACAACGTCGGCGGCCTGGTCACGCCGCTGCCGCTGCGCATCAGCTACGCTGACGGCGCGGTCGAGGAAGTCACGGTGCCGGCGGAAATCTGGCGGCGCAACGCAGCGCAGGTGAAGAAGCTCTTCATCACGGAGCGGGAAATCACCAGCATCGAGTTCGACCCCTACCGCAGCACCGCGGACACCAATGTCGCCAACAACGCCTGGCCCCGCAAGGTCGTGCCCAGCCGCTTCCAGCTGTTCAAGGAGAGCGAGGAGCCGAACCCGATGCGCCGCGATGACGAGGACGCATGGTCGCAGCCCATCCGCTGAGCCGGGGCCACCGCGCCCGCCTCCTCGCCCCCGTGCTTGCCCTGGCACTCGCCGTCGGCCTGGGCCAGGGCCGCGGCGCGGCAGCGCACCCGTTCCACGCCAGCTACGCCGAGCTGTCCTGGAGCGAGGCCGGGGATGCGCTCGAGGTTGCCCTGCGGGTCATCCCCGAGGACCTGGAAACCGCCCTGTCCAGGGATGCGGGGAGCCGGGTACTGCTCGACCCCGAGGCGCCGCCGGCGGAGCTGATCGAGGCCTACCTGGGTCGCCACTTCCGCGTCACGGCTGCCGGCGGCGCCAGCGGGCGGCCGGCCTTTCTCGGGCTCGAGGTCGGCTACGACGAGACCTGGGTCTACTTCACCCTGCCCGTGGATCGCAGCGCCGCGCCGCTGACGCTGCGCAACAGTCTTCTTTTCGACGTCGCCGGGGCGCAGTCGAACCGGGTCCGTCGGCTGTGGGCGCCGCAGGCTCCGGTGCTGGTGTTCACCGCTGCGGAACCCTCGCTGCCCCTGCCGGTCAATGAATGAGAAATCACGCGGAGACTTTCCCATGCGCACCCCTGCCCTGCTGGCCCTGACCGGCGCCCTGCTCCTCTCTCTTGCTCCCCTCGCCGCCACGGCCGGGGACCGCACGCCCCCGAGGGCGCTGTCGGTGCACGGCGAGGGCCGGGTCAGCGCGGCGCCCGACGAGGCCCGCATCGGCCTCGGCGTGCAGGCGCGCTCCCCGGACCTGGCCACTGCCCGGGAAGACGTGAACGCGCGCACGGCGGCCGTCCTCGCGCACCTGGAGAGCCTCGGCATCCCGGCCGGCGACATCAGTGCCCCGGGGCTGACGCTGCGTCCCGAGTACCGCTGGGACAAGGCAAAGGAGCAGCAGGTGCTGAAGGGTTACCTGGTGCAGCGGCGCATCGACGTCCGCCTCACGCAGCTCGGCCAGCTGGGCGTGCTCATCGAGGGCGCGGCCGACGCCGGCGCCAACGAGGTCTCGCCGCCGGTGCTCGGGCACAGCGAGGCGTCCCGCCTGCGCCGGGAGGCGCTGGCCGCGGCCGCCCTCGATGCCCGCGCCAACGCCGAGGCCCTGGCCGACAGCCTGGGCATCGCGGTCGGTCCCGTGCGCTCCCTCGATGCCTTCCAGGGTCCGCAGCCGCGGCCCATGGCCAGCGAGATGATGCTGCGCAGTGCCGACGCGGCGCCGGGCGCCGAGACCTACGTCACCGGCGACCTCGTCTTCGAAAGCCGCGTCAACGCCACCTTCGACCTCATCGTCCCCGGCGCATGAGCCGCAGCGGCATCGCTCCGGGAGGCTTTTCCCCCCCGGGGCATCCCGCTACACTTCGATCAAAGTCCGGATAACAGGTAGCCGCATGACAGCGAATCGCCCCTGGCTCCGCACAGGGCTGGCCCTGGCCGCCCTCCTCGCCACCGCCCCCGTCGCGGCAAAGATCTGGTACACGGATTCGCAGTCCGAGACCGCGGCCGAACTCGTCGAGCAGCTCGAGGAGCGCCATTACGCCAAGCTCGAGTACGACGACGAGCTGTCCTCGGCGCACCTCGACAACTACATCGAGAGCCTGGACGGCGGGAAGATGTTCTTCACCCGCGGCGACATCGAGTCCTTCGAGGCGTTCCGCTATGTCATGGACGAGGCCCTGCCGCGCGGTCGCCTGGACGCCGGATTCGAGATCTTCAACCGCTTCGAGGACCGGCTGACGGCCCGCCTCGAGCGCGTGGTGGACACGCTCCCGGCGCTGTACGCGGCGATGGACTTCAGCCGCGACGAGACCTACGCCGTGGACCCGGAGCTGCGGGACTGGGCGGCCGACGACGAGGCCCTGGACGAGCGCTGGCGCAAGCACCTGAAGAACCAGGCCCTGAGCCTGCGCCTCGCCGACAAGGACGAGGAAGACATCGTCGACACGCTGCTCAAGCGCTACCGCACCCAGCTCACCCGCGTCCGCCAGTACAACGCCCAGGACGTGTTCCAGCTCTACGCCAACGCGCTGACGGAACTCTACGACCCGCACACCAACTACTTCTCGCCGCGGCGCAAGGAAAACTTCGACATCAACATGAGCCTGTCCCTCGAGGGCATCGGCGCCGTGCTGCAGCTCGAGGACGAGTACACCAAGGTCTCGCGGCTGGTCGCCGCGGGCCCCGCCGACAAGCAGGGCGAGCTCAAGCCGGCGGACCGCATCATCGGCGTGGGCCAGGGTGACAGCGGGACCATGGTCGACGTGATCGGCTGGCGTCTCGACGAGGTGGTCGACCTGATCCGCGGGCCGAAGGGCACCACCGTGCGCCTGAACGTGATCCCGGCGGACGCCGCCTCGACGGAGGTGCACAAGGAGATCCAGATTGTCCGCAACACGGTGAAGCTCGAGGAGCAGTCGGCGCACAGCCGCGTGCTCGAGGTGCCGGCCGGCGATGACAGCACGATCAAGGTCGGGGTCATCGACATCCCCGCGTTCTACATCGATTTCGAGGCCATGCGCCGGGGCGACGACGACTACAAGAGCACGACCCGCGACGTGCGCCGGCTCCTCGATGAGCTCGAGAGCGAGGGCGTGGAAGGTATCGTGGTCGACCTGCGCAACAACGGCGGCGGCTCCCTGCAGGAGGCCAACGAGCTGACGGGGCTGTTCATCGAGTACGGCCCGACGGTACAGATCCGCCACTCCTCGCGGCGCGTCTGGCGCGACGGCAAGCGCATGCGCACGGCCTACTACGACGGCCCGCTGGTGGTCCTGATCAACCGGCTCAGCGCCTCCGCCAGCGAAATCTTCGCCGGCGCGATCCAGGACTACGAGCGTGGCATCATCGTCGGCGACCGTTCCTTCGGCAAGGGCACGGTACAGACCCTGGTCCCGCTCACCGAGGGACAGCTGAAGATCACCGAGAGCAAGTTCTACCGCATCTCGGGCGACAGCACGCAGCACCGCGGCGTCGTGCCGGACATCACCTTCCCCTCGCTCTACGACCCGGAGGATATCGGCGAGAGCTCCCTGGAGCACGCCCTGTCCTGGGACCAGATCAACCCCGTGCGCCACCGCCGCTACGGCGATCTGGACCCGCTGATCCCCGAGCTCTCCGCCCTGTTCCAGGAGCGCAGCGCCTCGGACCCGGACTTCAACTTCCTCGTCGACCGGGTCGCTCTCGCCGACGAGAACGACGATATCCAGGTCGTTTCCCTGAACGAAGAGACCCGGCGCGCCGAGCGCGAGGCCCGGGAGGCCCGTGCGCTGGCCATCGAGAACAAGCGCCGGCAGGCGCTGGGCGAGGAGCCCCTCGCCTCCTTCGATGACGATGAAGAGGACAGCGCCGGCGAAGACGGGGTAGATCCGGAGGACGGGGAAGAAGAGGGCGAGGACGAGGCGGACGTACTGCTGAGCGAGGCGGGGAACATCCTCGTCGACGCCCTGCTCATGCGCAAACAGGCCTACGCCATCCACAGCCCGGAAGAGGAATAGCGCCGCGCGCGGCGCCGCTTCACCGGGTCAGCGCACCACCCGCCCCTCCACGGGGCTGTACCAGCCGAGCTCCGCCGCCAGGCGGACCACGTCGCCGACGATGATCAGCGTCGGCGGCTCCGGCTTCTCCACCTCCACCACGGCCGTCATGGTGCCCAGGGTGCCCGTGATCACGCGCTGCTCCGGGCTGGTTGCTTTCTCCACCAGTGCGACCGGGGTAGTCGGATCGCGGCCGTGGGCAACGAGCTGCTCGCAGATGATCGGCAGGCCGACGAGCCCCATGTAGAAGACCAGGGTCTCCGTGGGCGACTGGAACTCCTCCCAGCGATGGCGAAGCTCGCCGTCCTTCGTGTGCCCGGTGACGAAGCGCACCGACTGCGCATAGTCGCGGTGCGTCAGCGGAATCCCCGCGTAGCAGGCGGCCGCGTTGGCGGCGGTGATGCCGGGCACGATCTGGAACGGAATCCCGGCGCGGGCAAGCTCATCCATCTCCTCGCCGCCGCGGCCGAAGACGAACGGGTCGCCGCCTTTCAAGCGCACCACGCACTTGCCCTGCCGGGCCAGCTCGACGAGGGTGCGGTTGATCTCATCCTGAGGGATGGTGTGCTCGGCGCGACGCTTGCCCACGTAGAGGCGCTCGGCGTCGCGACGCGCCAGTTCCAGGATACCCTCGCCGACCAGCCGGTCGTACAGGATCACATCGCCGCGCTGCAGGAGCCGCAGCGCCCGGAAGGTGAGCAGGTCCGGGTCGCCGGGGCCGGCGCCGATCAGGAACACCTCGCCGCGGGGCGCCTCGCCCCGCGCCAGGCGCGCATCCACGGCCGCTGCGGCGCCCGCCTCGTCCCCCGCGAGCACCTGCTCCGCGATGGGGCCCTCGGCCAGCTCCTCGAGGAGCCGGCGGCGGGCGCTCTCGTCGCTGATCGCCGCGCGCACGCGGTCGCGGCAGTCGCCGAGGAAGCGCGCGAGGCGGCCGAAGCCCGCCGGCAGCTGGGTCTCGAGGCGACGGCGAACGGCGCGGGCGAGCACCGGGCTGGCGCCGCCGGTGCCGATCGCCACCAGTAGCGGGTCCCGGTCGACGATGGCGGGAAACGTGAAGGAGCAGAGGGCCGGCGTATCCACCACGTTGACCGGCAGGCGCCGCGCCGCGGCTTCGTCGGCGACGGCCGCGTTGACCGACGCGTCCGGCGTGGCGGCGATCACCAGGTCGCGGCCGGCGAGATCACCGCGGCGGTAGCGCCGGCGCAGCCACTCCCCGCCGTGTTCGTCGAGCAGCGCCGCCAGCGCGGGGTCGATGGCCGGCGCCACCACGGTCACCCGCGCGCCCGCCCGACAGAGAAAACGCGCCTTGCGTAGCGCCACGGTGCCGCCGCCCACCAGCAGCACGGGCCGGCTTTCCAGGCGAAGGAAGACCGGCAGGGCGTGCATGATCAG
>CAJWWA010000120.1 GCA_913048495.1 uncultured Halieaceae bacterium | reverse complement strand
AGCCTCAGGCCGCGCCGCCCGCCGCGCCGCCGCCCAGCATCTCGCCCATCACGCCGCGGGCGAAACCGCGGAAGTCGACCACCGGGTCGAGCACCTCGTGCACGGCCTGGTAGTAGCGCTCCGGGTCCTCGTCCACGTAGCCCTGGGCATTCTCGATCACCTCGAGTACGTCCTCCGTGGTCTCCCGGAGTGTCTGCGCCGCGCTACGCGGGTCCTGCTCGACCGCCCGGGCAACGCTGCCAGCCGCCATGGCCGCTACCGTGACCATTACCCCGGCAAGCATCGCCAGGCGGCGCAGTGCACCGCCGCGGAGGCCTGCCATCCGATCCGCTTGTCTGTTCATGGGCATCCCGATTTGTCCTGTTTGCTGCGGCGGCCCCGGCGAGCGGTTAGAATCCGCCCCATGCCAACTCACACCACCGTCGCGGGCCCGCCAGTGTACTACGTTTCGACCCGCGTTCCGTATGACCACAGCGCCGCCGCCGGGTTTCCCGGCGCCGGCCCGGGCGTGAAAAACACCGCCGCATGATCCTCGCAGCCGCCGCGGTCATCATCGGTCTCGTGCTCCTGGTCTGGAGCGCGGACCTGTTCGTTGCCGGCGCCGCCTCCATCGCCGAGAACCTCGGCCTGTCGCCGGTCATCATCGGCCTGACCATCGTTTCCCTCGGCACCTCGGCGCCGGAGATTCTCGTCTCCATCACCGCCGCCCTGGCGGGGGCGGGCGAACTCGCCGTGGGCAATGCGCTCGGCTCGAACATCGCGAACATCGGCCTGGTGCTCGGGCTCACGGTGCTCATCGTGCCCATGCTCATCCGCCAGGGCTGCGTGCGCGTGGAGCTGCCGACCCTGCTCCTCGTCACCCTGGGCACCTGGGTGCTCCTGCTCGACGGCGTGCTGACGCGCCTCGACGGCCTGCTGATGATGGGCGGCCTGGTCCTGATCCTCGTGCAGATGGTCCGCGCGCAGGCCGGGAACCGGGTCGTGCAGGAAGAGAGCGAGGAGGAGGAGCTGCCGCACCTGTCGCCCCTGCGCGCCTGGCTCGCCTTCTTCGCCGGCCTCGCCCTGCTCGTCGGCAGCTCCCGGCTGCTGGTCTGGGGCGCCACGACCATCGCCGCCCAGCTCGGCGTCTCCGAGCTGGTCATCGGCCTGACCATCGTCGCCGTGGGCACCAGCCTGCCGGAGCTCGCCGCGACGCTCGCCGGCGCCCTCAAGGGGCACACGGAGATCGCCATCGGCAACGTCATCGGCTCGAACCTGTTCAACCTGCTGGCGGTGATGTCGGTGCCCGGCGTCATCGCCCCGCTGGCGCTGTCCGCCGACGTGCTCAGCCGCGACTACCCGGCGATGGCCGCGGGCACCTTCCTCCTCGCCATCGCCATCTACACGGGGCACCGCCGCCGGCGCGCGGAGGGCGGCTACAGCTACCTGGGCCGCGCCGTCGGGCTGTTGTTGACGGGCTTCTACGCGCTGTATTATTACGCGCTTTCCCAGAGCCTCTAGGGTCGCCACTGCCCATGACGCTCTCCACGCCGCTCACTGCCATGACCCCCACCCCATGACCCACGCCGCCCCGCCCAGCTACGTCGACTCCGCCCGCCGCACGGTGCGCATGGAGGCCGAGGCCGTCGCGGCCCTCGAGGCGCGCATCGGCAGCGAGTTCGCGCACGCCTGCGAGCTGCTGCTCGCCACCCGCGGCCGGGTCGTGGTCACGGGCATGGGCAAGTCCGGGCACATCGGCACGAAGATCGCGGCGACCCTCGCCAGCACCGGCACCCCCGCCTTCTTCGTCCACCCGGGCGAGGCCAGCCACGGCGATATGGGCATGATCACCGGCGACGACTGCGTGCTGGCGCTCTCGAACAGCGGCAGCACCAGCGAGGTGGTCATGCTGCTGCCCCTGCTCAAGCGGCTGGGGACGCCCCTGGTCAGCATGACCGGCAACCCGTCCTCGACGCTGGCACAGGCGGCGGACGCCCACCTCGACACCGGTGTCGAGACCGAGGCCTGCCCGCTGGATCTCGCCCCCACCTCGAGCACGACCACGGCGCTGGTCATGGGCGACGCGCTGGCCATCGCGCTGCTCGAGGCCCGCGGCTTCACCGCCGAGGACTTCGCTTTCTCCCACCCCGGCGGCGCCCTCGGCCGCAAGCTCCTGCTCATGGTGGAAGACGTGATGCGCAGCGGGCCGGAAATCCCCCGGGTCACCCCGGAAACGCCGCTCGGTGAAGCGCTGCTGGAAATCTCCGCCAAGGGCCTGGGCATGACCACGGTCGTCGACGGCGACCACCTCGAGGGCGTCTTCACCGACGGTGACCTCCGCCGCGCCATCGACGCCCGCATCGACATCAACGAAACGCCCATCGGCGATCTCATGACGCGCCGGGCCCGCACCATCACCGAGGGCATGCTCGCCGCCGAAGCGCTGCGCATCATGGAGGAGAACCGCATCAGCGCGCTCGTGGTGGTGGGCGACCGCGGCGAGCCCGTTGGCGTGGTCAGCCTGCTCGGCCTGCTCCAGGCCGGCATCGCCTGAGGCCGCCGGTGATCGACCGCGCCCGCGCCAGCGCCCTGCGCCTCCTGGCCCTCGATGTCGACGGCGTGCTCACGGACGGCCGGCTCTACTACGGTAATGACGGCGAGGAACTGAAGGCGTTCAATATCAAGGACGGCGTGGGCCTCAAGCTGCTGCAGCAGGCCGGCGTCGCCGTGGCCATCATCACCGGGCGCCGCTCGCAGATCGTCGAGCGGCGCGCGACCGAGCTCGGCATCGCGCACGTGGTGCAGGGGCGCGAGGACAAGCGCGCGGCCCTGGAGGAACTCTGCGCGAGCCTGGACCTTGCACTGTCGCAGTGTGCCTACATGGGCGACGACCTGCCCGACCTCGGCGCCCTGCGCGCGGCGGCTATCGGCCTGGCGCCGGCCGACGCGGTGGAGGCCGTTGCCGAGGCGGCCGACTGGCAGAGCCGCTACCCCGGCGGCGGCGGCTGCGTGCGCGAGGCCTGCGAGCAGCTCCTGCACGCCATGGACCGCCGCGAGGCCACCGAGGCGGCCTACCGGTGAAGCACCTCGCCGCCCTGCTGCTGGCCGGTGCCGCGCTGCTCGCACCGGCGGTGCAGGCGTTGCCCGGGGACCGCGAACAGCCCATCGCCGTCGAGGCCGACCGCGCCGTGCGCGATGAAAAAGCCGGCGAGACCATCTACAGCGGGGACGTGCGCCTGGTGCAGGGCAGCCTGGTGATCGAGGCCGACGCGCTCACCATCTACCACAGCCGTGACCTCGCCGAGCGCGTGGTCGCCACCGGCGAGCCCGCCCGCATGCAGCAGCAGCCGGAGGTCGACGAAGCCGTGATCCACGCCGCCGCCCGGCGCATCACTTATTTCACCGCCGAGGAGCGCGTGCTGCTCGAACGGGACGCCGAGGTCGAGCAGGACGGCGCCACGGTGCGCGGCGAGCGCATCGACTACCTGATCCGCGAGCAGCTGGTGCGCGCCGATGCGGCGGACAGCGGCGGCGAGCGGGTGCAGGTGGTGATCCCGCCGCGCCTGGCCGAAGAGGCCGAGGACCCGGCCGGCGACGGCAGCGGGGACAGCGGTGCCCGGACGGACGCGGCGACCCTGGCCCCCGCCGCAGCTGACGACGCGACCGACGCAGGAGCGCCGCCCGATGGCGGAACTGAAGGCGAGTAAGCTGGCCAAGGCCTACGGCGGGCGCCCCGTGGTCCGGGATGTCTCCCTCGCCGTGGAAAGCGCCCAGGTCGTCGGCCTGCTGGGGCCGAACGGGGCCGGCAAGACCACCTGTTTCTACATGATCGTCGGCATCATCCGCGCCGATGCCGGGCAGATCACCATCGACGGCGAGGACATCATCGGCCTGCCCATGCACGAGCGGGCGCGCCGGGGCATCGGCTACCTGCCGCAGGAAGCCTCCGTGTTCCGCAAGCTGTCCGTGGGCGACAACCTCATGGCCATCCTGGAGACGCGGCGGGACCTCAGCCGCGCCCAGCGCCGCGAGCGTAGGGACGAGCTGCTCGAGGAGTTCCACGTCGCCCACCTGCGCGACAGTCTCGGCCAGGCCCTCTCCGGCGGCGAGCGGCGGCGCGTGGAGATCGCCCGGGCGCTGGCCACGGAGCCCGCGTTCATTCTCCTCGACGAGCCTTTCGCCGGCGTAGACCCGATCTCCGTCTCGGACATCAAGGAGATCATCCGCCACCTGCAGCACCGCGGTATCGGCGTGCTGATCACCGACCACAACGTGCGCGAGACCCTCGATATCTGCGAGACCGCCTACATCGTCGGCGAGGGTCGCATCATCGCCGCCGGTTCCCCCCAGGACGTGCTCGACAACCCGGAAGTGCGCAAGGTCTATCTCGGCGATACCTTCCGTCTCTGACGGCTTCGCGGAAGACCTTCGAACCCCCGGAGCGCCCGCTCCGGGGCGATTTCACGCGCCGAACCGGGCCTTTCCGGCGCAGTTCGTGACGGAGGTCAAAAGTCAATATGTTCGTCACTGCAATTTCCGCGCCACTCCGTTGCCAGCGCCGCCGGGCCGACGCTACACTGCACCGGTAAAGGGCAAGGGAACGCCTCCCCGTCACCATCATGAAGCAAGCACTGCAACTCAAGCTGGGTCAGCAGCTGACCATGACGCCGCAGCTGCAGCAGGCGATCAAGCTGCTGCAGCTGTCGACGCTGGACCTGCAGCTGGAGATCCAGCAGGTGCTGCAGAGCAACCCGATGCTCGAGCTCGACGAGGGCGACGAAGACGGCCCGCTGGACGGCCCCGAGCCCGATGAGCCGCTGACCGCGAGCACCGGCGAAGGGCCCCTGGAGAGCCTCGAGCGCACGGCGGCCGGTGACGGCGAGAGCGGCGACTACGAGCCTTCCATGCCCGAGGACCTGCCCGTGGACACGCAGTGGGAGGACCTCGTGCCCTCCTCGGCGCCCTCGGCACCGGGCCCGGGGGCGGAGGGTGCCGACTACGACGTTGACAGCCGCAACGCCAGCGTCCAGAGCCTTCACGACCACCTGCTCTGGCAACTCAACCTCACCCGCCTGTCGGACATCGACCGCGCGATCGCGATGACCATCATCGACGCCACCGACGACAGCGGCCGCCTCACCAGCTCCGTGGACGAGCTGCACAGCCTCTGTGCCGCGGACTTCGACGGCGAGATCGAGCGCGAGGAAGTGCTCGCCGTGCTCCACGCCCTGCAGCAGTTCGAGCCCACCGGGGTGTTCGCCGCCGACCTGCAGGAATGCCTGCTGCTGCAGCTGAAACAGCTGCCGCCGGAAACCCCCTGGCTGGAGCACGCGCGTACCCTGGTCAGCCGCCACCTGGCGCAGCTCGGCAACGGCGACTACGCGCAGATCCTGCGCCGCATGCGTCTCGACGAAGATGCCCTGCGCGGCGTGCTCCAGCTGCTGCAGACCCTCGACCCGTTCCCCGGCAAGCGCATCGGCGCCGACGACACCGAGTACGTCGTGCCCGACGTGTTCGTGCGCAAGCGCGACGGGCGCTGGGTGGTGGAGCTCAACCCGGACATCGCACCGCGGCTGCGCATCAACGACACCTACGCTGGGCTGATCCGGCGCGCGGACAACAGCGCCGAGAACACCTACCTGCGCGACAACCTGCAGGAGGCGCGCTGGTTCCTGAAGAGCCTGCAGAGCCGCAACGAGACCCTGCTCAAGGTGGCCTCGGAGATCGTCTCGCACCAGCGCAACTTCCTCGAGTACGGCGAGGAGGCCATGAAACCGCTGGTCCTGCACGACATTGCCGAGGCCGTGTCGATGCACGAATCGACCATCTCCCGGGTGACCACGCGCAAGTACATGCACACGCCCCGGGGCATTTTCGAGCTGAAGTACTTTTTCTCCAGCCACGTCGCCACGACCACGGGCGGCGCCTGCTCCTCCACCGCCATCCGCGCGCTGATCCGCAAGCTCATCGCGGCGGAGAACCCGCGCAAGCCGCTCAGCGACAGCCGGCTCGCCCAGCTGCTGGAGGAACAGGGGATCAAGGTAGCCAGGCGGACGATCGCGAAGTACCGGGACAGCCTGTACATCCCGCCGTCCAGCGAGCGCAAGCGCCTGGTCTGAGACAGAAGCGCCCGGCAGAGACCCGGGCATACCTGCGTTGCAACGCACAAGGAGTCCAGTATGCAACTCAACATCAGCGGCCATCACGTCGACGTCACCGACCCCCTCCGCGAGTACGTGGAAAGCAAGTTCGAGCGGCTCCAGCGCCACCACAGCCACATCACCAACATGGAAGTGACCCTCATCGTCGAGAAGCAGGTACAGAAAGCCGAGGCCAACGTGCACATCTCCGGCGCCGACATCTTTGCCGCCGCGGAATCGGACGACATGTACGCCGCCATCGACGCGCTGGCCGATAAGCTCGACCGGCAGCTCATCAAGCACAAGGAGAAGGCGCGGCCGCACTAGCATGGAAGCATTGGGAGAACTGCTGTCGCCGGCGCGTACCCGATGGGACGTGCCGGGGACCAGCAAGAAAGCCATCTTCGAGGAGGTCGCCGCGCTGGTCGCGGCGGACCACCCGGACCTCGACCCCGGTGATCTCATCGGCAAGCTGCTCGCCCGGGAGAAGCTGGGCAGCACCGGTCTCGGCGGCGGCATCGCCATCCCGCACTGCCGCCTGGCGAGCTGCGGCGAGCCGCTGGGGGCGCTGGTCAGCCTGCGCGAACCGGCCGACTTCGATGCGCCGGACGACGCCCCGGTAGACCTCCTCTTCGTGCTCCTGGTGCCCGAAGAGGCGCACCAGGAACACCTCGACATCCTCGCCGCCATCGCGCGCCTGTTCAGCCAGCCGGCGCTGCGCTCTGCCCTGCGCGCCTGCGACAGCGACCGCGCCCTCTACGACACCGTGGTCGGCTGGGAAGGCTGAACCCGCCGTGGACCTCGTCATCATCAGCGGCCGCTCGGGCTCGGGCAAGAGTACGGCCCTGCACCAGCTCGAGGACGAGGGCTACTACGCCATCGACAACCTGCCCGCCTCGCTGCTGCCGGCCCTGGTCGGCCACGCGCCGGCCCTCGGCCGCGACGGGGCCGGCGTCGCCGTGTGCATCGATGCCCGCAACGCCGCCGCCGACCTGTCGCGGATCGACGAGATTCTCGCCGCGCTGCCGGACACGGTGCGCCTGCGCACGCTCTACCTCGACGCCGACGAGGACACGCTGCTCAAGCGCTTCAGCGAGACGCGCCGCCGGCATCCGCTGGCGAGCCGGGAGCTGCCCCTCGCCGAGGCGATCCGCCGGGAGCAGGCCCTGCTCGAGCCCCTGGCCTCCGAGGCCGGCCTCACCCTCGACACGAGCGAGATGACCATCCACGAGCTGCGCGACGCCGTGCGCCAGCGCCTGGTCGGCGCCGGGGCCGGGGTGCTGTCGCTGCTGGTGCAATCCTTCGGCTTCAAGCGCGGTGTGCCCGCCGACGCCGACCTGGTGTTCGACGTGCGCATGCTGCCCAACCCGCACTGGAGCAAGGAGCTGCGCCTGCTCACCGGGCGCGACGAGCCGGTAAAGGACTTCCTCGAGGCGCAGCCCCTGACCGGCGAACTGTTTCTCGAGTTGGCGGGGTTCCTCGATCGCTGGCTGCCGCACTACGCCAGCGGTGCGCGGAGCTACCTGACCATCGCCCTCGGCTGCACCGGCGGACAGCACCGCTCCGTGTACATGGCCGAGCGGCTCTTCGCGCACCTGGCGGCCCACCACGGCCCGGTGCACCTGCGGCACCGGGAGCTCGCCTGATGGCCCTCGAGCGGCGGGAAATCACCATCATCAACAAGCTCGGGCTGCACGCCCGGGCCGCGGCGAAGTTCGTCAGCTGCGCCGCCGCCTACTCCGCCCGCATCCGGGCCGGCCGCGCCGACGGCGGCGGAGACCTCGTCGACGGCAAGAGCATCATGGCGGTGATGATGCTCGCGGCGGGCAAGGGTACGGCGCTGGTACTCGAGGCCGAGGGCGAGGACGCCGAGGCGGCGCTCGCCGCGCTCTGCGCCCTTATCGACAACCGCTTCGACGAGGAAGAGTAGGCTCTCACCACCCGCACTGAAGCGGGTTCTGTTGTTGTCGCCCGGTGTTTACCGGATAATTTCGGGGTTCCCGCCCATTCACCCCGGACCGAGCGACGCCATGACCAGCGCTGAACCGCACAGCCAGAAGCCGCTTGCCCGGGTTACGGAGGCCCTGGAGAAGGGCACCCTCGGCGATGTCAGCCGGATGCTCCGCAAGATGGAGCCCGCCGAGGCGGCGCACCTCCTCGAGTCCTCGCCGCCGCGCTCGCGGCAGGTACTCTGGCAGCTCATCGACGACGACCTGCAGGGCGAGGTGCTCAACGAGCTCGGCTACGAGCTGCAGCTGGAGTTCCTGAGCGAGCTGGAGCCGGCCCAGGTCGCCCAGCTCACCGAAGGGCTCGACGACGACGACGTCGCCGACATCCTTCAGCAGCTGCCGGACGAGGTCACCTTCGAGGTCCTCGAGGCCATGGACCACCAGGACCGGGCGCGCCTGGAGCAGGTGATCTTCTACGCCGACGACACCGCCGGCGGTCTCATGAACACCGACGCCATCACGATCCGGGCAGACCTGACCCTGGACGTGGTGCTGCGTTACCTCCGCCGCCACGAGACCATCCCCGCGGCCACCGACAACCTGATCGTCGTCAACCGCGACGACCGGTACGTCGGCCTCCTGCCCCTGCGCACGCTGCTGGTATCGGACCCGTCGCACTCGGTGCGGGAACTGATGGTCACGAGCCAGCAGGCGCTCCCGGTGGACATGCCCGACGACGAGGTGGCGCGGCTCTTCGAGCGCAACGACTGGGTGAGCGCCCCGGTGGTGGACGCGGACGGCCGGCTCCTCGGGCGCATCACGATCGACGACGTGGTCGACGTGATCCGCGAGGACGCCGACCACTCCTTCATGGCCATCGCCGGTCTCGACGAGGACGAGGACACCTTCGCCCCGGTGCTGCGCACCGCGAAGCGGCGCACCGTGTGGCTCGCCATCAACCTCCTCACCGCCTTCATCGCCTCCGGCGTGATCAACCAGTTCCAGGCCACGATCGAGAAGGTGGTGGCCCTCGCCGTGCTCATGCCCATCGTCGCCTCCATGGGCGGAAACGCCGGTACGCAATCGCTGGCGGTGGCGGTGCGGGCGCTCGCAACACGGGACCTGACCGGAGCGAACTCGTTACGGTTTGTCTGGCGTGAAGCGGCGGCGGGCCTGGTGAACGGCCTGATCTTCGCGGTGGTTATGGGCGTCATCGCCGCCGTCTGGTTCCAGGAACCTGACCTTGGTTATGTGATCGCCATCGCCATGGTCATCAATCTCGCCATTGCGGGGCTGGCGGGTGTTCTGGTGCCGCTTGGCCTGAAGCATTTCGGCGCCGACCCCGCCGTGGCTTCGTCGGTTTTCGTGACGACCGTGACCGATGTTGTGGGATTTGTCGTGTTTTTGGGCCTGGGCGCCCTTGTTCTGCTTTAATCAGTCGCAACTTATTAGGCGACTGAGACCCTGAGGGAGGCCCGGACATGAAACATACCGCTCTGGCGATCATTATCGCGCTGGCGGGGCTCTCGCCGCTGGCGGCCCAGGAGCCCGTGTCGGAAAGTCCTGTGTT
>CAJWWA010000119.1 GCA_913048495.1 uncultured Halieaceae bacterium | reverse complement strand
CCGCCTGCCCCCGCCGCCTCGGCCGCCCGCTCCGCCGCGGCCCGCGCCTCGGCCTCGGCGCGCCGGTCGTCTCCGCGGTAGCGGACGATAACCTCGCCGGGCACCAGGGCCGGCCGCGGTGCCGCGGTCACGGAGGCGGCGCTGCCGATGGCGAGCGTGTAGTTGGTGGCACCGGCGAAGGCCGAGACATTGACCGTGTAGCTGCCGTCGGCGGGGACCGAGACCTGCTCCAGCTCGCCGAACTCGATGGAGAAGTCGACGATCTCACCGCTGTCGTCGTAGAGGTAGAGATCGGCGTCCGCGTCCTGGTAGTCCGCGACCAGCAGCGTGATCGACTGGCCCTCCAGCAGCGAGACCGCGAAGAAGTCCTCCGGGTCCCCGCTGATCTGCGAGCGCCCGTCGGCCCCGGTACCGGGGAGGTTGACGTAGCCGCCGATGGTGACCGGGTTGCCGACCGGCTGCGCGTCGGCGGGGTCGTCGTTGGCCCGGTACAGGTTGGCCGGGTCGTTGGTGTCCGAGTCGAGGACCTGGTTCACGGACGGCACCACGCGACCGGCGAGGTCCACCCGGGGCGCCTGAACGAGCGGTTCCACGCCGATCGTGATGCTGTCGATGCCGCTGGCGCCGTCGTCGTCGGTGACCGTGAGGGACAGCACCACCTCGTAGGGGTTGGACGAGGACGGGGCGGTGAAGCTCGCGCGCGGGCCGTCGGCACCGGACAGTTCGAGCTCGGGACCCTCGCTGACGGTCCAGGACCAGCTGCTGATGCTGCCGTCCGGGTCGCTGCTGCCGCTGCCGTCGAGGTCGACGAGGTCGCCGCCGACCACGGCCTGGTCGGGGCCGGCATCGGCGCTGGGGGCGCGGTTGACCGGCGCCGGGGCCGGCGACGGCGCTGGCGTTCCACCCCCGCCGCCGCCCCCGCCGCAGGCGGCGAGCAGGGTCGCTGCAGCCAGCAGGAAGAGGCCGGCCCGGCCGGATGCCCTGGTCATCATGCTCGCCGCTCGCCCCTGCCCGCCCGCGTGGCCGCCACTCCAGCGTCATGATAGCGTTATGCGACAGCGAGGAGAATCTTGCCCATGTGCTCGCCGGACTGCATCCGGTCGTGCGCCAGTGCGGCGTCGGCGAGCGGGAACTCGCTGTCGATGACCGGGCGCACGGCGCCGCTGTCGAGCACCGGGTAGACGGTCTCGCGCAGTTCCTCCACCATGCGCGCCTTCTGCGCGAAGGACTGCGCGCGCAGCGTCGAGCCGGTGAGGGTCAGCCGCTTGAGCAGCAGGGGGGCGAGGTTCAGCTCCGCTTTCGGGCCGCGGATGAAGGCGATGGAGACGATGCGGCCCTCGGGCGCGGCGACGTTCAGGTTCTTCTGCACGTAGTCGCCGCCGACCATGTCGAGGATCACGTCCATGGCGGCTTTCTCGCCGGCCGCCTCCAGCGCCGCCTCGAAGTCCTCCTCGCGATAGTTGAAGGCGCGGGTGGCCCCCAGGGCCTCGATGCGCCGGCACTTGTCGGCACTGCCGGCGGTGCTGTACACCGTGGCCCCCAGCGCCGCCGCCACCGACACGGCGAGGCTGCCGACGCCGCTGGCGCCGCCGTGGATGAGGACTTTCTCGCCAGCCGAGAGGCCGCAGCGCTGGTACAGGTTGTGCCACAGCGTGAGCAGCGCCTCGGGCAGCGCCGCGGCTTCCGCGAGGCTGTAGCCCGCGGGCACCGGCAGGCACTGGCCCGCCGGCGCCACGGCGACGTCGGCGTAGCCGCCGCCGTGGGTCAGGGCGCAGACCGGGTCGCCGGGTGACCAGCCGCTGACGCCGTCGCCGCACGCGAGGACCGTGCCGGCGACCTCGAGACCGAGGATCGGCGAGGCGTCGGCCGGCGGCGGGTAGAGACCGCGGCGCTGCAGCAGGTCCGCCCGGTTGATGCCGGCGAAGGCGACCCGGATCAGCACCTCGCCGGCGCCCGGTGCGGGACAGGCATCCTGCTCGAGGCCCAGGCTTTTTGCCTCGTCGTCGGCGATGGCGATGTAGTGGCGTTCGGCGGGCAGGGCGTCGCTCATGGGTTTTCCTCGTTGCGTGGGCCGTTACCGGTCCCGGGGGCGCAGTTTAACGCCCCCGCCGGGCTTGCTACCCTTGCACGCGTTGTGGGCACTGTAAACACCGGGCCCGCGGCCCCCATGCAGGCACCTACCGGAGATTGCCGTCCATGCTGCTACGGAAAATCAAGCACAGCCTCTACTTCGCCCTGGTCAAGGTCCTCGTGGCCTTCGCCCCGTCCGTCTCCTACCTGGCCTTCGCCGGCCCCGGCAGCAGCCGGCAGCTCTGTGAGCACATCCTCCGCGGCGGCCAGCGCCGCCTGCTGGTGGTGACGGACAAGCCGCTCAGGGACCTCGGTATCGCCGACAAGGCGGTCGAGGCGCTGGTCGCCGGCGGCGCGGAACTCGCCTGGTACGACGGTGTGCAGCCGAACCCGACCTTCACCCAGGTGGACGAGGGCATCGCCGCCCTCAAGGCGCACCGCGCCGACGCCGTGCTGGCCGTGGGCGGCGGTTCCTCCATTGATGCCGCCAAGGTCATCGCCGCCGGCGGCTGCAGCGACGAGAACCCGCGCGACTGGGTGGGCTTCGGCAAGGTGAAGCACGACGTGATCCCCATCTACGTGATTCCGACGACGGCCGGTACCGGCTCCGAGGCCACCATGGGCGCAGTGATTTCCGACACGGAGACGAAACAGAAGGGCGTGCTCTCCGGCAAGGGGCTGCAGCCGGCCGCCGTGGCCCTGGACTCGGACCTGATGCTCGGGATGCCGCCGGCGATCACTGCCGCCACGGGCATGGACGCGCTGACCCACGCCATCGAGGCCTACATCTCGACCTGGGACCGCGGTACGCGCACGGATTACTCGCGCCGGGCCATCAGGATGATCTTCGACCACCTGCGCACGGCCTACGACGACGGCACCGACCGGGAGGCCCGCGACGGCATGGCCATGGCGGCCTACTACGCCGGTATCGCCATCAACCAGGTGAACGTCGGCAACGTGCACGCCATCGCCCACCAGATCGGCGGCAAGTACGGCATCCCGCACGGCCTGGCCAACGCCCTGGTACTGCCGCACGTACTCGAGTTCTGCCGCGACGAGGCGGAGGAAAAGCTGGCGGAGCTCGCCGTGCTCGTCGGCGCCGCCGACGCCGGCCAGCCGCGGGCGCAGCAGGCGGATGCCTTCATCGCCGCGGTGCGCGAACTGAGCGCGGCCGTGGGTATTCCGGAGACGACGGCAGAGGTCAAGGCGGAAGACTTCGACTACCTCGTCGATCTCGCCGTGAACGAGGCCGCGGGCTACTTCGCGCCCCGGCTGCTGGACCCGGCCAGCACCCGCGCCATCCTCGGCAAGATCGCGGCCTGAGGCCGCTCAGACGTCCAGGGAGTGCCGCCAGGAAGAGATCTGCTGCAGGGCCTGCTCCGCCTCCGGTGTCATGCCCATGCCGCAGGCGAAGCCGTGCTCGGCGCCGTCGTAGTGGTGGTGCGTGACCCGCACGCCGGCGGCGGCCGCGCGCTCGGCCAGGGCGACGCCCTCGTCCCGCAGCGGGTCGCGATCGCAGGTGATCACCAGCGTCGGCGGCAGGTCGCCGAGGTTGTCCGCCCGGAGCGGCATGGCGGGTAGCGCCGAGGCCGGGTCTGCACCGGCCAGGTACGTATCCCAGAACCAGCGCATGAGGCTGGCCGTGAGCCGCTGCGAGTCGGCCCGCGACGCGTAGGAGCCGTGGCCCGCGTCGCAGTAGTCGGTGACCGGGTAGACCAGCAGGGCGCCCGCCACCGGGGCGAGCCCGTCGCCCTCGCCGGCGGTGGCCCGGTCCAGGGCGCAGCCCGCGGCGAGGTTGCCGCCGGCGCTGTCGCCGCCGATCACCAGGCGGCCGTTGCTCGGGCCGAGGTCCGCGAGGTTCCGGCGCAGCCAGCGCACCGCCGCGCTGCAGTCGTCGAGGGCCGCGGGGTAGGGGTGCTCCGGGGCCAGCCGGTAGTCGATGGAGACCACGTGGCAGCCGGTGGCCGCGGCGAGGGCGCTGCAGAAGGGGTGGTGCGTCTGCAGGTCGCCGATCACCCAGCCGCCACCGTGGAACCAACAGATGACCGGCCGCTCGCCGGCCTGTTCACCGCCCCGGTAGAGGTGTCCGGCCACGCTGCCCGCGTCGGTGGGCAGGGCGAGGGCGCCGGGCTCCGCGTGCACGTTGCTGCCGCGCCAGGCGCGCCAGGTCTCGAAGCGGTAGTAGCGGCGCAGGGCGGCAACCTTGAGGGCCCTGAGCACGGATCACTCCTCGCTCGTGTACGGCAGCTGGCGGTACCAGTGCACGCCGTCGCCGTCGCGCTCGCGGACGATGCGGCGCCGGTAGAGCAGGCAGTTGAGATGCGCGAGGGCCTCGCCGGTGGCCAGGCCCAGGGAGCCGCCGCCGATCTCGCGGTTGAACAGGGGCGGGAAGCAGTCGACCACGCGGCGCGGCTCGTCGAGGTGGTCGAAGAGCGCATCGAGGTCCCGGTTGTGGCTCTCCAGCAGCTGCGTGAGGCGCACGTGCAGGCCGAAGAAGGGCGCCTCGTGGGCGGGCAGCACCAGCAGGTCGTCCGGGAGCATCTCGCGGATGCGCGCCAGCGAGCGCAGCCACTCGCGCAGCGGGTCGCCCTCGGGCTCCGTGGGGAAGACGGACACGTTGGGGGAGATGCGCGGCAGCACCTGGTCGCCGGCGATGAACAGGCGCAGCTCGGGGCAGTACAGGCAGACGTGCTCCGGCGAGTGGCCGCTGCCCACGACCACCAGCCAGTAGCGGCCGCCGATGGTCAGGGTCTGCCGGTCGACGAGCCGGCGGAAGCTGTCCGGCAGGGGGGAGACGGCCTTGCCGAAGAAACCGAAGCGCTTCCTGTACTCGTCGATATTGTCGTCGCTGTAGCCGGCGGCGCGGTAGAAATCGAGCGCCACCGCCGGCGCCGGCCGCCCCGTATCGGCCACCAGCGAGCGGCACATGAGGTACTCCTCCCGGGACATCCACAGGGCGCAGCCGAAGCGCTCCGTGAGCCAGCCGGCGAGGCCGACGTGGTCCGGGTGCATGTGGGTGCAGATGACGCGGCGCACGGGCTTGCCGCCCATGAACCCCTCGAACAGCGTCTCCCAGGTCTCGCGCGCATCGGGGAGGTCGAGGCAGGTGTCGACCACGGTCCAGCCGTCGTCGTCCTCCAGGAGCCACAGGTTGATGTGGTCGAGGCTCATGGGCATGCGGAAACGCGCCCAGTACACGCCGTCGGCGATCTTCCAGGGCTCGCCCGGTGCCGGGTCCACCTGCCGCCCGTAGGGATAGGTCAGCCCGCGGTAGGTCTCGCTGCTGTCGGAGCTCGGGCTGGCGCTGGGTTCGGCGGGCATCGGTCGGTTGTTCGTGGAAACC
Organism: uncultured Halieaceae bacterium; assembly: GCA_913048495.1. GTDB lineage: Bacteria > Pseudomonadota > Gammaproteobacteria > Pseudomonadales > Halieaceae > Pseudohaliea. The sequence continues at coordinate 4,279 of CAJWWA010000119.1, read as the reverse complement.
AAGCGTCTATAGTGGTGGTGGGAGGTGCGTGTGTCCACCCCGGACAAGACAAGAGCACGCGGAACCGGCATGTCTGCAACGCTGCGCAGCAGCAACATCGCCCGCCTGAAGGAGCGGGAACTCGACGTCCTCATCGTCGGTGGCGGGATCAACGGCGCGGTGGCCGCCGCCTCGCTGGCGGGCCGCGGCATCGACACGGGGCTCCTCGACCGCGACGACTTCGCCAGCGGCGTGAGCTCCAACTCGAGCAACCTCGCCTGGGGCGGCATCAAGTACCTGGAGAGCCACGAGTACCTGCTCGTGAACAAGCTCTGCAGGTCGCGCAACAAGCTCATGCGCGCCTACCCGTCGACGGTGAAGGAGATCCGCTTCTTCACCACCATCCAGAAGGGCTTCCGCTTCTGGCCCTTCTTCGTCTTCCTCGGCAGCGTCCTGTACTGGTTCATGGGCCGCTGCAAGACCCGGCCGCCGCGCTACCTGTCGCCGCGGGCCATCGAGGCGGCGGAGCCTGTGGTCGACACCAGCAACGCCGCCGGCGGGCTGGAGTACTCGGATGCCTACCTGTACGACAACGATGCGCGCTTCGTCTTCGGCTTCGTGCGCCAGGCCCTCGACTGCGGCTGCCTGGCGGCGAACTACGTCAGCGTCGACGATGCCAGCTTCAGCGACGGCCGCTGGACGGTCTCCGCCCGCGACGTGCAGAGCGGCGAGTGCTTCACGGTGCGTGCCCGCGCGCTCATCAATGCCTGCGGCCCCTGGGCGGACCCGCTCAACCGGCAGCTGGGCACCACCACGCGCCATCACCACGCCATGTCCAAGGGTATCCACCTCATCGTCGACCGGCTTACCGACAACAAGCGGGTGCTCACCTTCTTCGCCAGCGACGGCCGCCTGTTCTTCCTCATCCCCATGGGGCCCGTCACCTGCATCGGCACGACCGACACGCAGGTGTCGGACCCGCTGGTGGGCGTGACGCCCGAGGATCGCGAGTTCGTTCTCTCCAACGTCAACGCGCTGCTGGACCTGGAACGGCCGCTCACGGTCGACGACGTGATCGCCGAGCGGGTCGGGGTGCGGCCCCTCGCCGTGGCCGGCGAGGCCGGGGATGTCGACTGGGTGCAGCTCTCCCGGAAGCACGTGATCGAGGTCGACGAGGCCCGCCGCGAGCTCAGTATTTTCGGCGGCAAGCTCACCGACTGCCTGAACGTCGGCGACGAGGTGGCGGCGCATATCGCCGCCCTCGGCATCGAAGCCCCGGAGCCCGATGCGCCCTGGTACGGCGAGCCGGGGGACGACGCCCGCGAGCGCTTCCTGCGCGAAGCCCGGCTCATGGACCTCGACGACCTCACGGACGCAAGCTCACCGGAACCCCTCTCCGAGCGTTTCTGGCGCCGTTACGGCAACGCGGCGTTCATGCTGCTCGAGCGCATCCGCGAGGACGCAAGCAGCGCGAAGCTCCTGATCGAGAACGCCGAGTACACCCGCTGCGAGATCGAGCTGGCGGCGCGGCGGGAAATGATCGTGACGCTGGAAGATTTCCTGCGCCGCCGCTCCAAGATCGAGCTGGTCGTGCGCCAGGACGTCATCCGGAACGCGCCCGGTCTGCGCGAAGCCTGCGAGATCTTCTTCGGTGAAGCCGCGGAGCAGCGGCTCGCCGAGTACTTCGGCGACGCCGACGACAGCGCGCGACGCAGCGCGGCCGGTTGAGTCAGCCTTCGCGCTTGCCGGTGAGGGCCAGGCGCAGCTCCGGGCGGCTGGTATCCGGCGACAGCCAGATGTCCACGAAGCGCTGCCCGAAGTCCGGATCCTCGATAGTTCCAAGGCGGCGCTGGTTGTGGAAGAAGGTGGCGCGGCTGTCTTCGTCAAGCTCCACGGCGAGCACGTCGTTCTTGCTGACGTCGGGCCAGAGTGTTCTCAGCGTGGCCAGCCACTCCTCCCGCGCCGGGTCGGTGACGCCGAGCTGCTCCCATTCCTCGCCCGTGCGCTTGACCAGGTCCTCGCTGCGGATGTCCCGCAGGTACTCGATCTCCAAGCGCAGCGGGCGCACGCCGGGCTCGTAGGTGCCGTCGGGGCAGTACAGCCGGGACCGGTAGATCGACCAGAACAGGACCTCCAGCTTGGCCTCGCCGACCTTTTCCAGCTGGCCGTTGAGCTGGGTGCCGCCCTGCGCCAGGGCGCCCGTGGCGACGGTCAATAGCAGGATGATCAGGATACGCACGGTAGAATCCTCCTTTTGTCACAGTTACGCGGCGCGACGACGGCTGGATGCCCCGGCGAGGCAGTGTGTATGATCTCCGGCGGGTAACCGGGGGATGAGCACTATGCGGTCGAAGTGGCTTTGGTTGGCTGGCGAGGTCGTGCTCGCGTTCCTGCTGCTGCGCACGGTGGACGCGCGGGACGCCGCGGCCTTCGGTGCCTTCCTCACCGAGGACGCGACTTTCCTCTTCGGCAACCTCGCGCCGGTCGCGGGCCGCGACGCGATCGTCGCCTTCGTGGAGCAGTTCTTTGCGGCGCTCGACGCGGTATCCCACGACGTAGAGGCGGACTGGTGGTCCGGGGGACGGCGCTGCATGCACGGGCGGGTATCCTACACCCGCGCCGACGGCTACCGCCTCGAGGTGCCCTTCGCCAACGTGCTGGACGTCAGCGCCGACGGCCGGGTCAGCTGCTACCGCGTGTTCATCGACAACAGCGCACTGTTCGCCTGAGACACGGCCAGCGCGCTAGTCGCCGCGGACCCCGTAGTGCGCGGCGGTAGCGTCGAGAGCCTGCGTCAGCAGGGCCACCAGCTCGTCGATCTCTTCCGGGTGGCTGACTAGCGGCGGGGCCATGATCATGGCGTCGCCGGTCTGGCGCACCATGAGGCCGTGCGCGTTGGCCCAGTCGCGGCAGTAGACCGCCGCGCCCGACTCCGGCGCCAGCCGCTCCCGGGTGCTCTTGTCGCGCACCAGTTCCACGGCGGCGAACATGCCCAGCCCGCGCACCTGGCCGACGATCGGGTGGTCGGCGAGCGCCGCCAGCTGCGACTGCAGCCGCGGCGCCAGCTCCGTGGCGGCGCGCTCGATGACGCCGGTCTCCTCGATGATGCCGAGCGTCGCCAGGCCCGCGGCGCAGGAGGCGGGGTGCCCGGAGTAGGTGAGGCCGTGGGCGAACTCGCCGCCGCTGGCCAGCAGCACTTCTGCCAGCTTGTCGCTGACCATCACGCCGCCGAGGGGCATGTAGCCGTTGGTCACCGCCTTGGCGAAGGTCATGAGGTCCGGGCGTATGCCGTAGGTCTCACTGCCGAACCAGCTGCCCGTGCGGCCGAAGCCGCAGATCACCTCGTCGGCGATGAACAGGATGTCGCGCTCGTCGCAGATGCGCTGAACTTCGGGCCAGTAGCTGTCCGGCGGCACGATGACCCCGCCGGCGCCCTGCACCGGCTCGGCGATGAAGGCGGCGACGTTCTCCTCGCCCAGCTCGTCGATCTTCTGTTCGAGCTCCCGCGCCACGGCCACGCCGAAGTCCTCCGGGCTGCGATCGCCCCCGAGCTCGAACCAGTGCGGCTGGTTGATGTGATGCACGTAGGACAGGCCGATAGCCTGTTCGTGCATCGCCTTCATGCCGCCGAGCGACGCCGCGGCGATGGTGCTGCCGTGGTAGGCATTGCGCCGGCTGATGATCTGCTTCTTCTGCGGCTTGCCCAGCAGGTCGTAGTAGCGGTGCACGAGGCGGATGTTGGTGTCGTTGGCCTCGGACCCGGAGTTGGTGAAGAACACGTGGTTGAAACGCTCCGGCGTCACCCGCACCAGCGCCGCCGCCAGCTCCACCGCCGGCTGGTTCGAGCAGCGGAAGAAGTTGTTGTAGTAGGGCAGCTCCTGCAGCTGGCGCGTGACCGCCTCGACGATCGCCGGCTGGCTGTAGCCGAGGTTGCAGCACCACAGCCCCGACATGCCGTCGAGCATGCGATTGCCGTCGGAGTCGTAGATGTAGATGTGCTCCGCCCGGCTGATGATGCGGCCGCCATCGCGGGCATAGCCCGACAGGTCCGTGAACGGGTGCAGGTGGTGGGCCCGGTCCAGGGCCTTCAGCGTCGCCGTGTCGACGGGCTTGTTCATGGCGGTTCCTCGCTGGGCGCGTTGCTTGAGTCAGCGCACAAGTGTCGCACAGCCCTTCTCTCGCGCCAGTAACACGATGGTGTAGGTAGAAACGTGTGTGCGCGCAGATCCGGCACGGCACAGGCCGTGTGGCGGGGGGAGCCCGCTCGGGACCGTGCGAGGCATGGATGCCGAGCCCGAGC